>NZ_JAUBQW010000019.1:0-62350 GCF_036701485.1 Microcoleus sp. Pol11C3
GGCACATCTCTTGATGAAATTATTCGTGCTTATTGTGCATGAATAGTGTCTCATACTTATTTGAAATGACTATATCTTCTTCTTTCTCTTCCTTCGCGCCCTTTGCGTCTTCGCGGTTCGTTAAATAGATATTCTTTAAGCGGTTCAGGAGTAACTTGTGGCAGTCGATCGGCTCATAATAACAAAAGAACGTTAACAATTCTTAAAAAAAATGGCAAGAGACTTGCGGGGATTCCTAAAACTACTCGAAGAACGGGGACAACTGCGCCGGATTAGCGCCTTAGTCGATTCCGACCTCGAAATTGCCGAAATTTCCAACCAAATGCTGCAAAAAGGCGGCCCTGGACTGCTGTTTGAAAACGTCAAAGGGGCCGAATTCCCCGTCGCCATCAACCTGTTGGGTACGGAACAGCGTGTTTGCTGGGCGATGAATATGGAAAAGCCGATCGAACTAGAAGAGCTCGGCAAAAAACTGGGAATGCTGCAACAGCCAAAACCGCCGAAAAAGATTTCCCAAGCCATAGAATTCGGCAAAGTGCTGTTCGACGTAGTGAAAGCCAAACCCGGCCGCGACTTTTTCCCAGCTTGTCAGCAAGTGGTACTTGAGGGAGAAGGGCTGGATTTGAACAAAATCCCAATGATTCGCCCTTATCCGGGAGATGCGGGCAAAATTATCACCCTGGGTTTGGTAATTACCAAAGATTGCGAAACGGGCACGCCGAATGTGGGGGTTTATCGGTTGCAGTTGCAGTCAAAAAACACGATGACTGTACACTGGTTATCGGTGCGGGGCGGGGCGCGGCACTTGCGGAAAGCTGCACAGGCTGGTAAAAAGTTGGAAGTTGCGATCGCCCTGGGAGTCGATCCGCTGATTATTCTCGCCGCAGCAACCCCAATTCCTGTAGATTTATCGGAATGGTTATTTGCCGGACTTTACGGCGGTTCCGGCGTGCAATTGGCCAAGTGCAAAACGGTAGATTTGGAAGTACCGGCGGACTCGGAAATCGTGTTAG
The DNA here is from genome assembly GCF_036701485.1 of Microcoleus sp. Pol11C3. Lineage (NCBI taxonomy): Bacteria > Bacillati > Cyanobacteriota > Cyanophyceae > Oscillatoriales > Microcoleaceae > Microcoleus > Microcoleus sp. Pol11C3. The sequence continues at coordinate 1,014 of NZ_JAUBQW010000019.1, forward strand.
AAGGAACGATTACCCCCGGGGAAGTTCTGCCCGACGGGCCCTTCGGGGATCACATGGGTTATTACGGCGGCGTGGAAGATTCGCCGTTGGTGCGGTTCCACTGCATGACGCACCGCAAAGACCCGATTTATCTGACGACATTTAGCGGGCGGCCGCCGAAAGAAGAAGCAATGATGGCGATCGCGCTTAACCGTATTTATACGCCTATTTTGCGGCAGCAAGTATCGGAAATTGTCGATTTCTTCTTACCGATGGAAGCACTTAGTTATAAAGCGGCAATTATCTCGATCGATAAAGCATATCCGGGTCAAGCGCGCCGGGCTGCTTTAGCATTTTGGAGTGCATTACCGCAGTTTACTTACACTAAGTTTGTGATAGTTGTCGATAAAAGTATCAACATTCGCGACCCGCGTCAAGTAGTTTGGGCAATTAGTTCTAAAGTCGATCCGGTTCGGGATGTATTTATTCTGCCGAATACGCCTTTTGATACGTTAGATTTTGCCAGTGAAAAGATTGGTTTGGGAGGCAGAATGGGGATTGATGCTACTACGAAGATGCCGCCGGAAACGGATCACGAGTGGGGGGAAGTTTTGGAGTCCGATCCGGATGTGGCGGCGATGGTCGAGCGGCGTTGGGCTGAGTACGGTTTGGCCGATTTGAATTTGGGTGAAGTCGATCCGAATTTGTTTGGATATGAGATGAAGTAGGGACACGGCAATGCCGTGTCCGGCGCGGGGGAGTAGGGGAGAGAAAATTTCTCCCTTTTTTTCTGCGGGGCTTACGCATTAAAACCTTCATAACCGGGTTTTTTGCCGTTTCTGCTGGCTGTAACGCGTCTTCTGGGCAAAAAATCCGGTTTCTGACCACGCGTGCGTCTAGGAGTATTCTGGATTTTGATAAACTTACAGTAAGGTTCAGTCACTTCTGAGATTTTCAATATGTTGGAATGGTTACTCACGCTCGGTGCAGCAGAATTAGGGAAGGCGATCTTTGAGCAAGTCCTGAAGTTGGGGCAATCTGCTGCCGAGGACTATGTGAAAGATTTCTTTAAAGGCTGTCTCCAGGAAGGGATCGCGGCTGCGAAACCAGAGGTGACAAAAAAAGCAGTGGCTGAAGCGTTGAAGGCGTTTTTACTGCTTGTGACTGATGAATTAGAGGATCGAGAACTGTCCAAAGTTGAAATTCGCGATCGCTACGATCCAGCTTTGGTTCAGTTTATTAAAAACGAGTCGGTCAAGCCGATTTTAGGTAAAGCCTTTGAAAAAGATTGTAGTTCGATCGACGCTACAGCATTGTCAACTATTTGGCAGCAGTCTACCTTAAAAGGCCAGCCATTTCCAACAATACCAGAGGAATTTGACTGGCAGCGTGTGGGGCGTGAATATTTGAAAAAAGTGCGCCGGATTATTCGAGAGACACCCGAATTGCGATCGCTCTTGGAAACTGAACTGCTGGAAGATATCGCCCGAAATACAACCCCACTTTCACCAGGTTTTGATGTCGCTAAATATCGAGAGAGTTTGCAGTGTAGCTATGGGTATCTGAAATTATATGCGATCGACAGTACCGATCGCGTGGATGCTATTAAGCTCTGGAGTATGTTTATTGAGCAGACAGTACGAGAGGCATTGCCACCAACGCGATATGAACTACCACTGGATGTGAAACGCCAACTGCAAGAACAGGGGCAATTGGAACCCGATTTATCACCTGAAGCGCTGAAACACTATCGGCGAGAATATTTCCAGCAACCCTCGCGGAAAGTTTTAGAAGCAGTTGCCGATTCTCAACGGGCAGTGATTCTTTTGGGCGATCCGGGTGCGGGAAAGTCTACGCTTTTGCAGTATCTTGCTTTGGATTGGGTAGAGGGCAAAACAGAATTGTTGCCCCTATTGATTGAGTTGCGAGAATATGCGATCTCCCAGACTCACAACTTCCTAGAATTTCTGCATTATGGGCGTGGTGTTAATTGGTAATTCGATCGGCAACAACTCGATCGGCATTTGCAGGAATATCCAACACTGGTGATGTTTGATGGATTGGATGAAGTGTTCGATCGTGCGACTCAATCTACAGTCATTGATGACATCATCCGCTTTGCTCAGCAGTATCCGAAAGCGCAAGTCCTCATTACTTCGCGCATCGTTGGTTATAACCCCGATCGCCTCCAACACGCCAAGTTTCGTCACTTCACAATTCAACCGTTGGATACTAATGAAATTAACGAATTCATCGATCGCTGGTATGAATTGTCAATGGGAAGTGATCCGGACAAAAAAAGGCTCAAAAAACGGTTAAAGGATACAATCGCCAATTCCAAAGCCATCCAAAATCTCGCAGATAATCCTTTGCTGCTAACGATGATGACAATTCTAAATCGACGACAGGAATTACCGCGCGATCGTGCCGATCTCTACGAGCAAGCTTCGCGGGTGTTGCTGTACCACTGGGATGTGGATCACAAACGCTTGCAGTTGCCAATGGATGCGATCGGGCGACGGGAAAAACAGGAGATGCTGCGGGCGATCGCCTATGAGATGCAGGCAGGAGATGAGGGACTGAAGGGGAATTTGATTAGTGCCGATCGGCTAACACTAATTGTGACCAATTATCTGCGCGAACAGGGCTTTAGTGAGCCACGCGAAAAAGCCAGTCACTTAATTCAGCAACTCCGGGAACGTAACTTCATCCTTTGTTACCGGGGAGCCGATACTTACGGCTTTGTACATCGCACCTTTTTGGAATATTTCTGTGCGGTTGAAATTGTCAATCGCTTCGAGAAACGGCGTACCTTAACCTTTGAGCAATTGCGCGATAATGTGTTTGGGTACTACTGGCAAGATGAAGCTTGGCGGGAAGTGCTAAAGCTAATTTCAGGAATGCTGGATACAAGATTTATTAAAGAAATCATAGACTATCTAGTTGCCAGAAGTGATGATGATAACGATTCTGTTTTGATTATTGCTGCCATTTGTATTTTAGAAGTAAAAAATAATGCTATACTTATAGAAACATCTACAAAACTCTTTCATAAACTAAAAAAGCTAGTTGAGTATAAGTCATATATGCTAGCTACTAGAGACTCTAATCTTAGTAGTGAAAAATATCTAAAATTGTTAACTTTTTGTACTCACGCTGTATTAGTAATTCCAGAAGTATGGACAGAGTATCCTGATACTTTATCTTGGATAAAGAGGCGTGTACAATCCCAAACTCCTGAGATTCGGGGAGCCGCGATAACAGCGCTAGCTAGATTCTGGAGAGATGAATTAGAGACTTTGCCTCTTCTAAAATCATATGCCTTAAAAGATGAAGATTGGGAGGTAAAAGTAATTGTGATACAAGAGCTAGCTAAAAGTTGGAATCAGGATTTAGAAGTCTTAGAAATTATCAAAAATAGCGCAGAACGTATTGAAGACCCAAACGTGCAACAAGTAGCACTTCAAGAACTAGCAAGAAGATGGAAAAATGAGAAAGATACTTTATCGATACTTATAAGGTATTCCAAGTCTACTAAGTGTTTTTTTGGAGTGCGGAGTGAGGCAATAAAGGAACTTGCAAAGGGGTGGTCAAATGAGACTTGGATGTTCGATTTTTTGTATGAAACTTCTCTTAAAGATCCATTTGTAAGAAAACATGATTCTAACCGCAATCCACGTTTAACATCACTAAAAGCTATACTCACTTACTACTCTACCCATCGCAAAACCTGGGAACTGCTGCACGACAGAGCCACCAACGACCCCGATGAGCAACTGCGAGAATGGGCACAGGAGCAATTAAAAATGCAAAATGATAAGTTAAAAATGGAGGATACACCATGACATCGCACCTTCAAAAAACCATCAATCTGGCTCGATCGCTTTCATTCGCAGAGTAGATTGAACTCCTAAAAACACTATCCACAATTATTCAACAAACCCATTCTCTAGAAAACCAAGTCACGCCCGAAGCAGACACAGAGTTTTCAGCAGAAAGCTTTGGCACATCATGGCAGCAAGCTGTAACCAGACAAACTCTACCCCTTTCTCAACTTTGGGAGGGCATCGAACAGATATCTTGCATTTGTTGCCATATTCCGGCAGGGGTTTAAACCCCTGCCTCATAGCGAAAGTCCACTGCTGTGGGCTGAAGAAAAGATTTATTAAAAATTTTAAAAAAACGATTGAAGCGGAGATTGATCGCCTTTTCAGTCGTCTAAACACGACTTTAGCTTTGAGGCGGGGGTTTAAACCCCCGACGGACTACTGCAACAAGTGCAAAAAGTCGGCGCGAGCGAAGCTATTCAGTTTATTGTTCCAAAATCTCAACCAAATCTTCGATCGCAATATCAAACGCACGGGCCATCTTATCCAAAGCTGTGTAGTCAACGGTAGCCATGCCTTGAGAATTAGCATAGGTGGCGATTGTGGTGTATGGAACACCTGTTCTGTTGGAGACTTCCCTGAGAGTCCAACCCTTCTCTTGAGCAAATTCTCGAACTCGCAGCCTAATTCGTCCCATTCCGCCCTTGACAATTACGAGTAATCGTAATTTAATGAATATACAGTTAACAGCGATCGCCCCGTGACCTGAGAAATCTAGAGCGATCGCCTTTCATTCACCACCCACAAAAGTGGGAAGGATTTTCCTATGATACCAAAACAACCGACATATCGCGATCGACTTCAACCTTGGTGCATAATTCGCCACCTCCCCAACTGTCAGCGCTTAACAGTCGCCCGTTTCAGCCGCCGCCCCGATGCCGAATCTTACCTCAAAGCACTGCGCCGGTTAATGCCTGCAGTCCCGCATACAATTGTTTTCGTAAATGCGCTGTCTGTCTTAGATGAAAACAGCGTTCCAATTCCCATGCAATTGTCGATCGAAAGTTAATGCGATCGAACTGATATCTTGCATTTGTTGCCATATTCCGGCAGGGGTTTAAACGCCCGACGGAATCGGGCAATAAGTGCAAGATGTGCGATCAAACCTATTATTGCAAAAGGTCGATCGAGCCTTCAGTCATCATCTGCAACAAGCAAAGCTATGCCCTAAAACCTGTTGGCAAGCCATTCGCGTCAGAAAAGTATTGCTAAACTATAAATAGACTTGAGTCAAGGAGTCAAATCAATGCCATCTCCCTTTCCCGGTATGGACCCGTATTTAGAGCATCCCGAACTCTGGCCTGGGATGCATAACTTGCTGATTAGTGAAATTTTCAGGTTTTTATCTCCCCAATTGCGTCCTAAGTATTTAGTGTCGCTGGAAGTGAGAATCTATGAAACGGCTGACGACGATTTATCAGTCATTGGCATTCCCGACGTAACTGTAATGCAGCCACAAACTGCAACAGAAACAACAGAATCAAACGTAGCAGTTGCAGCACCGCCTACACAACCATTAACAGTAACTCTTCCCATACCTTACACGCTTCGAGAAGCTTATTTAGAAATTAGAGAAAGGGGGGAAAAAGAATTGATAACAGTAATTGAAATTCTCTCGCCTACGAATAAGCGAACAGGTAAAGGGCGGCAAATGTACGAAGAAAAGCGAGAAGAAATTTTAAGTAGTCGCACTCATTTAATAGAAATAGATTTATTGCGGCGCGGTCAAAAAATGCCAATTCTTGAAAACAATATTGATAGTCACTATCGCGTTTTGGTGTGTCGGGGAAATCGCCGTCCCAGAGCTGATTTGTATGCTTTTAACCTGCAAAACCCGATGCCTGCCTTTCCTTTACCGCTGCGATCGGGCGATACTGAACCTGTCATAAACTTGCAGGAATTATTCACTCAAATTTACGACATAGCAAGTTATGACCTCAAGATAGATTATCGCAACTGGGAAGTCATACCACCGCTGTCAGAAGCCGATACAATTTGGGCAGATGCTTGGTTGCGCGATCGGGGATTGCGAGATTGATTTGGCGTGCAGCCATTCTCTTAGTCTGCGGAGGCAGACTTCGTTTTTGTACAAGCGATTTCAATCGTCGAGTGACTTAATTCTTAAATTGCTTGAGGGCTAAACATCTTGACTTTGCATCAACCGCTGCTTCAAACGCGCCGGATCTCCCCGATCGACAACTTGGCCCTTTTCCAACAAAAAAGCCCCATCACAATAATTCAACTCATCCAAACGGTGAGTCACCCACAAAGCCGTAATCCCTCGATTTTTCACCAACCGCTGCACCGCCGCCACCAAATCCAACTGAGAATCAGGATCTAACAAAGCCGTCGGTTCATCCAACAGGAGAATTTCGCAGTGACGGGCGATCGCCCCAGCAAGAGCAATTCGCTGCTTCTGGCCCCCACTCAAAGCATAAATCGGTCGCCGCTGCAAATCCAGCAAATTCACAGCCTCCAAAGCCTCCGCCACCCTCTCCCGCACCTGAACGTTAGAAAGCTTTTCCTCCACCAAACCAAAAGCCACATCCGCACCCACTGTCGGCATCACCAATTGGTGATCCGGGTTTTGGAACACAAAACCCACTCGCCCGCCCAGGTCAATTTCCCCCGACTGGGGGTGCAGCAGCCCAGCCATCAGCCTCAATAGCGTAGACTTGCCGCTGCCGTTAGTGCCCAAAAGCATCCAAAACTCGCCCTTGGGTACATCCAGAGAGCAACCTTGCAACACTCGATCGCCCGACGGCCAGCAAAAACCCAAATCCCGCACAGCAACGGCTGACTGGCTCATATCCGCACCAACACCCCCAGCCCTCATTCTGCTCCCATCGAGACAAAACCAGGGGATCTGCCTGTAGATGACGCCCCCGATTTCTGAGAAACCACCACCCCAGAAATCTCGCTGCTGAGCACAGCCACCTTTTTCTCAGGATTTTTCTCGCAAGTTAGTTCCAAAATTTGCGGTTGAGAGTTGCGAATCGCCTCTAAAACCTGCTGGTAAACAGTCTCAGCGTCCTCCTGCAACTTGCGCTGCACCGACAGCGATATGGGCGTGTTCTTCACAATGATGTCAATGCTGAACATATAGTCTTAAAAACCTAAATCTGGAGCTCTATCCTCAGTATATATATAGGACTTACCCAAGGAAACCCAGTTTCTTAGAAAAATAAGAGTTTGAGGGGATATATCTACGAAGCCACCGGGCTTCTGACGGACAGCGCAGATAGTCTCCTATAGTAGAAATTCCCAAATGCAGGGCAAGGACTTCGGGGACTTCGAAGGCTTCGGGGGGTTGGGGGACTTCCGACAAGTCAAGAGCCAAAAGTTTTTTAAGAAAAACTTGCTCTTGTAAAGAATTACCTCTATAATCGTCAATACGGTAAAGAAAAGTAAACTCTGTTCATAATCCAACTTGTTTTCTGCTAAGCAAGGGCAACGCTTGGATATTAATGACTAGAGACAGATCCGTTGTAATTATATTCTTTTGGAGATTTGCGTAAATGACAATCGCAGTCGGACGCGCCCAGACAGAAAGAGGCATATTTGATGTCCTCGACGACTGGCTCAAACGCGATCGCTTCGTCTTCGTAGGCTGGTCTGGCATCCTGCTATTCCCCTGCGCCTACCTAGCCATCGGTGGCTGGCTAACCGGCACCACCTTCGTCACATCCTGGTACACCCACGGTTTGGCAAGCTCCTACCTCGAAGGAGCCAACTTCCTCACCGTAGCCGTCTCCACCCCAGCCAACAGCCTCGGACACTCCCTGCTGTTTCTGTGGGGCCCCGAAGCACAGTGGGACTTTACCCGCTGGTTCCAACTCGGTGGGCTGTGGACATTCGTCGCCCTCCACGGCGCTTTCGCACTGATCGGCTTTTGCCTGCGTCAGATTGAAATCTCCCGTTTAGTCGGCATCCGTCCCTACAACGCCCTAGCATTCACCGGCCCCATCGCCGTGTTTGTTTCAGTGTTCCTGCTTTACCCCTTGGGTCAATCAGGCTGGTTCTTCGCCCCCAGTTTCGGCGTCGCAGCAATTTTCCGCTTCCTGCTATTCCTGCAAGGCTTCCACAACTGGACGCTCAACCCCTTCCACATGATGGGCGTTGCAGGCATCTTGGGCGGCGCGCTGTTGTGCGCTATCCACGGTGCAACCGTAGAAAACACCTTGTTTGAAGACGGCGAAGGTTCAAACACCTTCCGCGCCTTCAACCCAACTCAGTCTGAAGAAACCTACTCGATGGTTACAGCCAACCGTTTTTGGTCGCAAATCTTCGGAATTGCCTTCTCCAACAAGCGCTGGTTGCACTTCTTCATGCTGTTCGTACCTGTCACAGGCTTGTGGATGAGCTCCATTGGCATCGTCGGTTTAGCATTAAACCTGCGCGCCTATGACTTCGTATCACAAGAATTACGGGCTGCTGAAGATCCTGAGTTTGAAACGTTCTACACTAAGAACATTCTGCTTAACGAAGGCATTCGTGCTTGGATGGCTCCGACTGACCAACCTCACGAAAACTTCATCTTCCCTGAAGAAGTTCTGCCTCGCGGTAACGCTCTGTAATCAGCGCGAAATATCAAAATTTCCCAAATTTTAAAAGGGTAAGATAAAGCTGTTTAGGCTTTACCCTTAATGCTGAAAAAGCTCCTGCCTGGTGGCGGGAGCTTTTTGTTTCCAGGATTTGATCGAATTAGCGCCCTAAAAAAAATTGATTTTGTACAAAAAAACTCTGCCTGTAGCTAGAACAACTTGTGTTTTTATATCTGGTGAGATCTCCTATCTGGCAAGAAATCGATCGGCCTTTCCCCGCCGCCAGAGTTGCCATGCACCTGATAACCGCACAGCCCGGATTATGAAGAAAATATAGGCAAATGGCTGAAACTGCGATCGCCCGCTTGCTGTAGAGATCGATCAAAGACCTTGCAGCAGCAGTAATTTGCCCTCATTTTACAAAAATCTCAATTTGCATCCCCCCACTTCTAATTCCTTGTGTTATTCTAATAATTGTGAATACTAGAATGATACTCAGAACGCAAGTTCTTCTGGTAACGCTGGCAATGGCTAGTGCACAAATCATCACCTTAAATCTTGTATTTAGGTGATGTGCGTTCAAATATAAACCATTTAGCTAAACCTGGAGGTGATGCCCATGATAGAAAGTAGTAAACGCATGGGTCATCAGATTGGAAACTACCGGCTGTGCGCCGGGGCCGCTCACTAGCAGTCAGCCTTCGTTTCCAACGGGAAACGACTTCCACGGGGAACCAGGCTGAACTAGGGATTCTCCCGGCAGTCAGGTTCTAATCTGAAGACCCGCTAGACCGCTCTCACCCCAAATAGTGTTGAAATCTTGAGTATTAAAACTTGAGCCTCAACACTATTGGTGAGAGCGGATAGTTTTTGGTAGGATTTTCTACAAATGGGCTGTGAATCTGCCATTGCTAATCCCAAGGGAAAAAATTATGGCTGATGTACTTAACAATACTGAAATTCAAAAGCGCGCCAGTCAATTGTCAGGGTGGACGGTTGAAGGTAAACAACTGCGGTGTACCCGTTTATTTAAAGATTTTATCGAAGCGATCGCCTTTGTCAATAAGTTGGTCGCCCCCTCAGAAGCCGCAGGGCATCACCCAGACATAGAAATCTCCTACAACAAAGTTACAGTTAACTTGACAACCCACGATGCCGGAGGCTTAACTGAGAAAGACTTTGCGCTAGCCCAAGAGATTTCTGCGTTAGATTAAAAGAGTGCCAGTTCACCCAACAAGAGTCCTGCATCTAGCCACAGTCGCCGATGATCGCGGAAAGCTCGCAAATAAAAAATCGACTTGGGGTTAAAATCGGGTGTAAAAAAGTCGAGATGCAAAAAGTCCAATGTATAAAAGGCTATTCCCCATCATCCGACCATGATCGTATTTGAAAAGCCAGAGTTCAAGAACGAGTCTGCAGCAGAAAAAAGCGATCTGATAGAAAAGCTTTTAGATATTGGCGCGGCGCTCTCTAGCGCCCAAGATTTGGGCGAATTGTTAAACTTAATTTTATCCAAAAGTAGGGAAATTACCTACAGCGATGCTGGCAGCGTTTACTTAGTAGATCACAGCGACGAGAAATCTAAGTTGCTGTTCAAGGTAGCCCAAAACGGTTCTAAACCCAGACTGTCGTTTAAAGAGTTTGCTCTGCCGCTGACAGACAAAAGTTTGGCGGGTTACGTGGCAATTACAGGTCAAAGTTTGAACCTGTCTGATGCCTACGACTTACCCTCGGGCGTACCCTACCGGCTAGATACCAGTTTTGACAGGGATATTAATTACCGCACCTGCTCGGTAATGGTGCTGCCGATGCAAAACCGACAGGGGGAGACAATAGGTGTACTGCAATTGATCAACCGCAAAACAAAGGCAGATACGGTGCTGACAGCAGACAATGCCTGGGAATCGACGCAGCAGTATTCCGAGTGGGAAGAAAGGATAGTTCGATCGCTCGCTTCTCAAGCAGCAATCTCGATCGAGCGCAATCAACTCCAAGACAGCATAGAACATTTGTTCGAGGGCTTCGTCAAAGCCTCGGTGCAAGTCATAGAAGCCAGAGACCCCTGTACCTACGGCCATTCAGAACGAGTAGCAGCCCTCACAGTACGCCTTTCAGAAGAAGTAAACACCGTCAGCAGCGGAGGACTGCGCTCTGTTTACTTTAACAACCGCCAAATTCAAGAACTTCGCTACGCCGCCCTGCTGCACGATTTTGGCAAAATTGGAGTGCCCGAAGCAGTTTTGACCAAACAGAAAAAGCTCTACCCCGCACAGCTAGAAATCATTCGCCACCGCTTTGGCTTAGCTCAGCGGACTATGGAAATGGAATGCGTCCAGTCTAAATATAAATACTTGCTGGAGCATTCAGCCTACCGCAAACACCCGGACGAAGGGGCAGAGTGCGCTCAATGCCAGGAAATCGAACAGCTAGACACTAAGTTAGCAGAGGCGAAAACCAGATTAGCAGAATACTGGGAAGTGCTGCTAGAGGCAAACGAGCCTCACATTTTGGCAGCAGAACCGCTAGCTCAACTGCGAGAAATTTCTCGACAAACTTACAGAGATATAGATGGGGCAAAGAAACCCCTGCTGAACCCAGACGAGATCCTGCAATTGATGGTATCGAGGGGCAACCTGACGCCGGAAGAACGATCGGCAATAGAATTTCACGTAACTCACACTTACGAGTTTCTGAAACAAATTCCTTGGACAAAGGATTTGAAAAACGTTCCAGACATTGCCTACGGACATCATGAAAAACTGGACGGCACAGGCTATCCGCGAGGTTTAAACAAGTCAGAAATTCCAATTCAAGCGCAAGTGATGACGATCGCCGATATTTACGACGCCCTGACAGCAGGCGATCGACCGTACAAGCGAGCTCTGCGAACAGAGGCAGCGATGAAAATTTTGCGCCAAGAAGCTGCTCACAACAAAATCAACGCTGATTTGTTAGAATTGTTCGATCATCGCCAAGTCTTTAGCGTCCTGGGACACAACTTGGATGTTAAAGTCGAATAAGCCTAGACGAGTCGGGCGTGCTGTGCTAAAAAGTAAATAGGCGATCGGGCGCTGTCAAGTGTCATCAGTAAAATCAATCGACAGCCCAAGCCGGGTCGGGATTTGACGCAGTTTAGTACAGGTTAAAAAACAGGCTCTCTGCAGCCGTCAGTTACATCTATAAACTCGGTCAGCCCGAAAGAATCAAAAGAAAAAGTTAATTTTAGGTCTGTTTTTAGAGTATGCTAGTTGAGCAACGACTGACCACATAGAAGACTAGAAAAGTTTCTCTGTAATCGGTGTGAGGATGAGAGTGAATATGTCGAAATTTTTGTGGAGTTACTTACTAATCAGCCCAGCAATCTTAGGAGCTACCCTAGTAGTTTCTTCGAGCGCGATGGCCGCAGACGCTCAGCAGGCTGCTGATGCGCTCAATCCCGCTGTCGCAAAAGCTGAAACCGCTGAAACCGCTGAAACCTCCGAAGCGAAACTAAATGCTTTAGCTGCTGTTTCCAAAACAACTGCAGTCTCCGAGCCAGTAGAAGAAATTTCCCAAGTCGCTGGCAGCGAAACCCAGGCAGCGATGGCAGATGTGGCCACGGCTGCGCCTGAAAATGCGATCGTCGGAGCCAACGCAGCCCCTGCTGAGGCAAATCCCCAAGCGGCATCACAACCTACAAGTGAATCTTTAGCCGCAGTGGAGCCAACAGTCGCTCAACCAGTAGAAAATTCGGCTCCGGCCGCCCAACTAGAAACTCCAGCCCCGGCAGCTACCGCTCTCCCAGAGCAAATCGGTGCAGTTCAATTAGAAACTCCAGCCCCGGCAGTGGCAGAGTCGGCAGAACAAAGTTTGCCAAAACCGGCTGAATCTGTAGCCCAAACTGCGGCACCACAACAGCAAAACCCAGCCACCACATTAGAACAGCTCAACCAGTACAGCACCGAAGGTGCTGCTGGCGGCGAAACTGAAGGTCAAGTTACCTCAGTATCTCAACTTTCCGACGTGCGGCCCACAGACTGGGCATTCCAAGCACTGCAATCCCTAGTCGAGCGCTACGGCTGTATTGCCGGTTATCCCGACGGCACCTTCCGTGGCAACCGCGCAATGACTCGCTACGAATTCGCAGCCGGTTTAAATGCTTGCTTAGACAAGGTGAGCGAGCTAATTAAAGGTGGCACTGGCAACTTCGCTACCAGAGATGACTTGGCAGCCCTCCAACGGCTCCAAGAAGAATTTGCAGCGGAACTGGCAACCCTGCGCGGTCGCGTCGATGCTCTGGAAGCTCGGACATCGGAACTCGAAGCCAACCAATTCTCCACCACTACTAAGCTGACTGGGGAAGCAATTTTTGCCCTCAGCGATGACTTTGGTGGCAACGTTGGCTTGTTTGGCAGAGACGAAAGAAGAGTAGGCAGCGACAACAACGAAGCTGTCTTCCAACAGCGGGTGCGTCTGAATTTAAACACTAGCTTCACTGGCAGAGACTTACTGCTGACCAGGCTTCAAGTCGGCAATGGTCGCAACTTCAACCTTGGTGCTACCAGCGAAGGCACTCAAACTTGGAACGTAGTCGGCAGAACCGACAACGTTGTTTCTCTCGACACCTTGCTGTACAAGTTCCCCGTCGGTCAGCGACTGAACGTTACCCTTGCAGCCAACGCTGTCATCTGGGACGACATTCTGCCGACTGTCAACCCTTACTTTGAAGACTTTGACGGCGGCAACGGAGCACTGAGCACCTTTGGACAGCGGAACCCGATTTATCGCTTGGGCGGTGGCTCAGGTATCGGCTTTGACTATGCCTTCGGTGGCAGGGGCTTGCTGGGCGGCGTGTTCGGCCCAACTTCTCTGTCCTTCGGTTATTTGGCGTCAAATGCAGCCAGTCCGGCTAGGGGTGCAGGCTTGACGAACGGCGACTACACGGCGATGGGTCAGTTGACTTTTACCCCCGGACGTAACTTGCAAGTTGCTTTCAACTACAACCACGGTTACTTTAGCAGAGGTAACTTTGGGTTTGACAATGGTTTATCGAATGGACCAGGCAGTCTCGGCGGTTTCACAGGTACCGGCGTGGCTAATTCTCTCAACGGTTTGAGCGAAGGCTTTAACGGCTTCGGCGCTCGCAAAGTTGTCAGTAACTCCTACGGTGCTGAGGCTTCGTTGCGGCTCAACCCGAGGTTTATCCTTGGCGGCTGGGCTGGTTTAACCAATGCCCGCATTCTCGGCATCGGCGATGCGAGAATCTGGAACTACGCTGTCACCTTGGCTTTGCCCGATTTAGGGAAAGAAGGCAACTTGCTAGGGTTCGTGGTAGGTCGTGAGCCTTACTTGGATAAACTTGAAGCTCCGAGCAGTTTGCGGAGCTTCCGTAACGATAATTCGTATCACGTTGAAGGGTTCTACAAGTTTCAGCTCTCGGACAACATTTCTGTTACTCCGGGCGTGATTTGGGTGACAAATCCTAATCAAGATAACCGTAATGATGACATCATCATTGGTACTCTAAGAACTACTTTCACGTTCTAAGAGCGGGCTAGAGGAGGCAGGGTGGGTCATACCCTCTCTGCTGGCAACTCTAGATGCCAAGTTTAGCCCTGCCTGTTGCAGGGCTTTTTTGTGGGCGGGACGAATTGGGCGCCGAGAATTTATTAAAAATTACAAATTATCAGTCATAGGCGCAGAAACCCGGTTTCTGGAGGTAGTGCCGTCGTGGAAGCGGAGGGAGTGGGAACTACCACCTGGGTTTCACAAAAGCGAGAGTGCCGATCGTCCTAACGCTTCTGTGATGAAAGTCGATTAAGTTCAGTGGAAAACCGGGGTATAATAGAAGGTAAAGTTAGGAGTTAGAATTGGCAACTCAACATTGAGGAGAATTTTAACATCTGACTTCGGAGTTGATAATTCGGATATTTTAAGCAAGTATGGTAGAACTCTCCTGTAAAAGCGAATACGCAATCTTAGCTTTGCTGGAGCTTGCCGATTGCTACGAAGAAGGCGAGCCTCTGCAAATTCGCCAGATAGCAGCTCAGCAAAATATTCCCGATCGATACTTAGAGCAGTTGCTGGCTACCATGAGACGCTGCGGGCTGATTCGTAGCCAGCGAGGAGCTAAGGGAGGTTATATCTTGGCGAGGGAACCGTGGAAAATTACACTCCTAGAAATTATCAACTGTCTCGAAGGCTCTGAGTTCGATCGAGCTGAAAAAGACTCGCCCGCTCAAACTGTAGAAAGTGCTGTGATTTGGGAAGTTTGGCAAGAAGCCCGATCGACGGCCAACTCGGTTTTGCAAAAATATACGCTACAGGATCTGTGCGAAAAGCGCAATGGTAGACGGCAGCTCGATATCATGTATTACATCTAGTTAATATTCCCAACTAGGAATTAACATTTACTTAATTACAAACTGACAAAGATTATGCGTATTGCTGGCGACATTACAGAATTGGTAGGACGGACGCCTCTGGTGCAACTCAACCGCATTCCCCAAGCCGAAGGCTGCTTGGCTCGGATTGTGGTAAAACTCGAAGGCATGAATCCGGCAGCATCGGTGAAAGACCGCATCGGTGTCAGTATGGTCAATCAAGCCGAGGCAGAAGGGCTGATTAGTCCAGGGAAAACGGTTTTAGTGGAACCGACTTCTGGCAATACCGGAATTGCTCTGGCAATGGTGGCGGCGGCTAAGGGCTACCAGTTGATTTTGACGATGCCGGATACGATGAGCACGGAACGCCGATCGATGCTGCGAGCTTACGGAGCCCAACTAGAACTGACTCCCGGAATTGAGGGCATGAGCGGCTGCATCCGCCGCGCTCAAGAGATTGTGGACAAAACTCCCAATGCGTATATGCTACAGCAGTTTCGGAATCCAGCGAACCCGCAGGTTCACCGTTCGACAACGGCTGAGGAAATTTGGGAAGATACAGACGGCGAGGTGGATTTCCTGATTTCGGGAGTCGGCACTGGCGGTACGATTACGGGTGTCGCAGAGGTGATTAAGTCCCGAAAACCCGAGTTTAAGGCGATCGCCGTTGAGCCGGCCAATAGTCAGATACTGTCGGGCGGAAAGCCAGGGCCTCACAAAATTCAAGGTATCGGTGCTGGTTTTGTGCCGCCGGTGCTGAATGTGGATTCGATCGACGAAATTATAGTTGTTACGGATGATGACGCGATCGCCTATGGCCGCCGCTTGGCCAGAGAAGAAGGACTTTTGTCCGGTATTTCCAGCGGTGCGGCACTATATGCGGCAGTGAAAGTCGGCAAGCGTCCCGAAAATGCAGGGAAATTGATTGTGATGATTCAGCCTAGCTTCGGCGAACGCTATCTCAGCACTCCCTTGTTCCAAGATCCAGAACTCAATCTGGCGATGGCCCTCAACTAGGTCAGCCTCCGACCCAAGTAGCAGAAACTGAGAGCAGGGCGTACAGTGTACGCCCTGCTTGGCTTTTGAGTTTAAAGAATTGCCATAGGTTGTAACTGCATCGATCGCGAATGATGCCGAATTTCTGAAGGGGCTTTTTTTTGAACGAACCGCTTTCGGCGCGTTAGCGAAGCGGCAGGTAAGTGCTCTTCTAAGGAACAGAAGAGAAGGAGCTAACAATTGGTGGGACAATCACTATATTAGTCCCCAATTTTGATCGGCTTGCCACTTCAAAAGCATCAAAGTTTTTCTAAAATAGATTTATGATAATTTTAAAACAGACTTTTTTTACTTACAATTTTTGACATTTATATCAGATAAATACCTAATAAATTAGCAAATAATGATATTTTTGTCAAGCACTTTTTCGCAGATTATCCAGATTTCAAGGAAATAACAGCGTGTCTTCCGTTACCAATCACTACAAAACCCTAAAGATTAGCCCAACTGCAACACAAGCGGAGATTAAACAAGCATACCGCCGTTTAGTCAAAATATTTCATCCAGACAGCCACAGCTCTAAAGCCGATCACGAAGAGATTGTCCGCCTCAATGCAGCCTATGAAATATTAGGAGACGCCCAGCACAGACAATCTTACGATCGCCTATTTTCCGAGCAAACCGAACAGCAATCACCAGTCGCAGCAAACGTCAGCCGCCAGCAAACACAAACAGCACGGGACGCTGACGAACAAATGGAACAGTGGCTGATTAAAGTATACAAACCCGTCAATAAAATGCTCAACAGCATCTTGAAGCCACTTAAAAAGGAAATAGACGAGTTGTCCGCAGATCCGTTTGATGACGAACTGATAGAAAAGTTTCAACTTTATATCGAAACCAGCCGCGAGTTTCTCAAAAAAGCTCATAACTTTTTTACATCGATGCCCAATCCATCTAATGTAGCCGGAGTTGCGGCCCATCTCTACTACTGTATCAATCAAGTCGGAGACGGCATAGAAGAATTGTATTTATTTACTCTCAATTATGACGATCGCCACTTGCACACCGGTCAAGAACTGTTTAGAATTGCCGCTAGACTGCGGCGGGAAGCACAGGAGGAATTAAAACTTAAAAGTTAGTTAATAAGTTATTTGTTATTTGTTACATTCCTGAACGCACAGAAACTATCTGTAGGGTGCTTATGGGCGCACCTTACCGCCACCGCGTCGGGAAGCACACGTAGAATTGAAAATTAAATAAAAAGCCGACTTTTCCCTCCTCCCTCTTCCTTCTTCCTGACATCCGTTACAGAATCCGTTGCCGAACTTCCTTCTTTCAAATTCCAAAAAGAACTTGAATTCGCTTGCGAATTTTAATAAAAGGAGTTTGTTCTAGAGAGTCGCCATCTAACAATCCCAAATCTCTCAAAGCTTGCTGGCGTTCCGACAATTTTTGAGCAATCTGATCTGCTAAATTCGGCTGTTCTATTAAAAGTTTTTGCAAGTCGTGGCGTTCCACCACAAACAAAATTGCATCTTCGCTAGTTTTAACAGTGGCCGTTCTCGGAGTTCCCAACAGCAAAGATATTTCCCCAAAAAACTCGCCCTCGTGAAGCGTAGCAATATACTGATCGGCTTTTTGAGAAAGAACTTCTACAGTACCCGAAAGAATAATATAAAAAGAATCACCAGGGTCATCTTCTTTACATACAACCTGTCCCCCTGGAAACAGTTGTCGGTAGCCGTATTCAATTAACTGTCGCAGTTCTAAATCCGTACACTGTTCAAAATAAGTTACTCGTCGCAACAAATCTCGCAGCGTCCAATTATTAGGCGATTTAGGTCCTGAATTTTTATGCTCAGAAACGGTGGAATTAGATTTGATTTCTGCTGAATGTTTGCCATTCTGCGGAAAAACTTTGCCGTTGGAATGATCATCTTTGTGATCGTGAAAAAGTTTAGTTATCTCGTGCGGATTTCGCAGCCACAAATCCCGCTGGGGAAAAGGAATTTCGATATTTCGGTGGCGAAATTCGTAATCTATTAAAAAATTCACTGCACTTTTAATAGCATCGCTTTCCTGTGGCTGGTCAATCCAAACTAAAAGTTCAAAATTTAAAGCGTTATCTCCAAAACCCTGAAACCATACTTTAGGAGAAGGATGGGACAAGACATTCGATTCCATCCGCGCCGCAATTAAGAGCGCTTCCGTAACTATTACTGGGTCAGATCCGTAAGCAACGCCGATGGGGATATGGAGGCGGCATCTGGGGTCTCTGTAACTCCAGTTAATAATGTTAGTTTCGACAAACTTAATATTTGGTATAATTACAAACAGTCCGTCAATGGTTTTAATAATTGTTGAGCGGATGGAAATAGTTTCTACTGTTCCTAATAAATGGTCAATCTCAATAAAGTCTCCTACTCTAATTTGGTGCTCAAATAGCAGGGTGAGACCGCTGATAAAGTTGCTGGCGAGATTTTGCAAGCCGAAGCCGAAACCAATGCCGACGACGCCAGCCAAGACGGCGAGAGAAGTGAGGTTGATTCCGGCACCTTGTATGACGAATATACAGCCAAGAGTGGCTAAGATATAGCTAATGATGGTGGAAATGGCTTCTCGACTGCCGCGATCCAATCCCATCCGAACTAGTAGGCTGCGCTTGATTCCTTCACTGATAATCTTAGCTATAATCAAGGCAAATATAGCTAAGATTATCAGTTTGACGATCGCACTGATGGACAGATGAGTTTCCCCGACATAAAATAGCGGGGTTGTCATCGCACCTGACAAATTTTCCCAAAGATGTTCGGCTCGTGTAGTAATCCAATTCATTAATATTTGCTAAATAGGTAATTGGTGATTGATAATGGGTGATATCAATTCCGGTGCAACCGGAATTATTGTTGACTGTTAACTGTCAGTCTAAAAACTGAATGATAGTTGAGTAGGGACTGTTGATTCGATTTTACGCCCCACGATGCTAGCGGAGTTGATATGATTAGTTTTGAGCGCAACTGAACCGCAAACTCTTAACTATTGCAGAGCTTAGGCGAAAAACTCGAACTGTGGAGTGCTCTGTGTTGCAAAAAAGGTCGATTCCCTACCCTTCCCGAAGGCTTCGCGAACGGGATATATCCGCACGCGCGTACTTTCTCAAATGCTCGTAACTGATGGGTTAGTAACTGATGGCGAAAAACTATTTTGTAGCGGTATTTTCTGCCGGATATCTGTATTGTGGCGTAAAATGGGCCCTGCGGCTCGATCGAGCGACGACGTGTTGCCAATATCGGAAAAATTGGTAGAAATTCATTTACAGCACCCTCAAATAATCGAAAAATTCCAGCAAAAATTAGTTTATCCTTAAGAAGCGAGTCCTTTACAGAACTTAACAAGCTTACCCTACTTGACTTTTATGCAGTGCATCATCAATCGTCGGGCACAGTTTTCGGCGAGTCACCGGTACTGGTTGCCGGAGTTAAGCGAAGCCGAGAACTTTGAGCGGTTTGGCCCAACTGCCCGCGCACCGGGACACGGACACAATTACGTCCTTTACGTTTCCATGATAGGAGAACTCGATGAGTACGGCATGGTGCTCAACCTGTCTGATGTCAAGCACGTCATCAAGCGGGAAGTTATCAAGGATCTGGATTTTTCCTTTCTCAACGAAGCGTGGCCGGAATTTGAGCAGACTCTGCCAACTACTGAAAACATAGCACGGCAAATTTGGCTGCGGCTAGCCCCTCATTTGCCTGTGAGCAAAATTCAATTGTTTGAACATCCCGAACTTTGGGCTGAATATTTAGGAAACGGAATGGAAGCTTATCTAACTTTGTGCACTCATTTTAGCGCGGCCCATCGGTTGGCTCGTCCCGATTTGAGCTTTGAAGAAAACTCCGAAATTTACGGCAAATGTGCTCGTCCCAACGGTCACGGTCACAACTATCATTTAGAGGTGACTGTTAAAGGGGAAATTGATGCGCGGACTGGCATGATTGCTGATTTGGGAGCTTTGCAAAAAGCCGTTGACGATTATGTTGTTGAACCTTTCGATCACACTTTTTTAAATAAGGATATTGCTTATTTTGAGAACGTTGTGCCGACTGCGGAGAATATTGCTGTTCGGATCGGGCAATTGTTACGATCGCCCGTTCGGGAATTGGGCGCAGAGTTGCACAAGATTAAGCTGATTGAAAGTCCCAATAATAGCTGTGAAATTTTCGGCGCTGATTTAGAGGAAGTGGCGGCGGAACGTCAGCAGCCGGAAGCGATTTTAGCTGGGGTTTAGAGCTGAATATCTGCTGGTAGATTCACCAGTCTTCTCTGTAGATCCGAGAGTCTGGCAGTCCGACAGTCCGACAGGGGTTTTCAACCCCTGTCTCATAGCTAAAATCCTCTGAAAGAAAACTACAATTAATAATATTTTCATTGAGAAGTTGGCTCATTTTTAGCTGATTATAGAGCATTATACTTTTGTGAGAACTTCAGAGCGATCGCCTGGAGAATCCTCAAAGATTGCGCCTTGTTTAATCAGGTCTTGCTTCATCGATTCAGAAATGCCTGAGTTCGAGCTGAATAGGGCTTTCTTAACCTTAGTCTCACTCAGGTTGGCACCACTCAGGTTGGCACCACTCAGGTTGGCACCACTCAGGTCGGCACCACTCAGGTTGGCACCACTCAGGTAGGCACCACTCAGGTTGGCACAAATCAGGTTGGCATCAGTCAGGTCGGCACGAATCAGGTCGGCACGAATCAGGTTGGCACGAATCAGGTCGGCACCACTCAGGTCGGCACGAATCAGGTCGGCACCACTCAGGTCGGCACCACTCAGGTTGGCACAAATCAGGTTGGCACGAATCAGGTTGGCACCACTCAGGTCGGCACCACTCAGGTCGGCACCACTCAGGTCGGCACCACTCAGGTCGGCATCACTTAAGTCAACCCCACTCAAGTTTCGATCTCTAATTCCCTCAGTAACAATCTCTCGTACTAGACACCACTTATTATTGATTTCGTTACTTTCGTTATCCTCTGAGCTTTCACTCAAAATTTGAACATCTGCAACAGGAAAACCGCTTACTTCCTTTAATTCTCCTGATTTGATGAGAGATACAAGCCGATCGATATCCTCTTGAGAACCCTCTACAGTTAATCGGATGCTGCCCTCTTTAATATCAATGATTTTTATAGTGTCTCCTGAAAATTCTCGTAAAATAAATTCAACCATACTTGAATCTCCAAAGGAATTTATATCACCTATCAATTTAATTTCCGCTTTAATTGTATTAGTTTTTTTATCTATTACAGTCACTTGACGGTAAAATGTTGGTGTTAGCAGTTTTTCTCCTCCTTCATTAATATCAGGGTTTGTGCAATCAGCTATTTTTAGTATTTGAGATGGTTTTTGTTCTGATATTCCCGCTATTTTCGTCCAATCTAATTTCAGTTCTTGACATATCTTTTTAAAGGAATCAGGCTGAATGGGCTGGCACTTAAAAAACTTGGTAACTGTAGTGGGTGCTAAAAGCTGAGATTTGGCAAAGTTAATTTTTGAATCAAATCCTAGCCTGATCAGAGCGTTTTCTGCTATCTTTACACCTTCTGAAGATGCGGAGATAGTCATCTTCTTCTTTTTTCTGATGCTTAGGTCAGTCATAATGTGGAGAGTCTTTTGACACGATCGCTGACAAAATCGAAACTAGAGCATAGGACAATCATAGAGCAATCACAAGATAGCGACAAGTAAATCATTGTGCAGTCAGGGTTTCAAGCTTTTTGCTTCACACTAGAAGTATAAAGTTTAGGCTCAACGAAACCCATGAATAACCAGCCAATCACCCACTCTGACTCCACAATAGAAATGATTATTGCCAAAGAACGATTGCGCCAAGCCCACCATAGTTTTAACTTGGCCTTTGTAACGACCGCAGCCTGTGTCCTCATCAGTTTTGCGGGAGTTGGGCTTGTACTTCTCGGCAAAGCCTCAGAGGGCACTATCACGGCAACTGGAGGTCTGGCATCGACTGCTTATTGTCTCAAGCTGTCCAAAGATGCCAATGACCGGCTTGATAAGGTTGCTTCTGAGCTCAACGACGATCGATAGCGGGTCGATCGCACATAATTTGAGCAATAGGACTGACGCAACAATCATCAGGATCGGGGCAACCACGGCGGGATTGCCCCTACAAAAGGCGCTTATTCAGAGAAAAATACCATCGATCGCACTTTTTTAAATAAGGAGATTTCCTCTTTTGAGAAGGTGGTGCCGACTGCGGAGAATATTGCAGTTCGGATCGGGCAATTATTGCGATCGCCCGTTCGGGAATTGGGCGCAGAGTTGCACAAGATTAAGCTGATTGAAAGTCCGAATAATAGCTGTGAAATTTACGGTGCTGATTTAGAGGAAGTGGCGGCCCAACGTCAGCAGCCGGAAGCGATTTTAGCTAAGGTTTAGAGTTAAAAATCGGTTCAGTTGGGGCGGGTTCAGCCGGATCTTTGGCTAATTGTGCAGATTGGTGAACCCCGCCCTACCAGCCTAATAATGATTCCGAGAGTTATTCAACCGGATTAGGCGCGAGAATATATTCTTTCACAAAAGTTCCACAGCCAGAATTATTGGCACTTTTCCTGAAAAGTCAGGCTGCGCGCGTATTTTGGAGATAGTAAGTCAGCATTCCTCATGTCAGCTATTCTAACTGCTGACACTATGAGGTCGATCGCCCGATCGCTGACAACCAAGCACCAATTTCTCCTAAATGAGTTGACGTTTATGCGCGTCTCAAATGTAGCTCTCTTGACTCTGGCTGCCCTCGCATCCCACAATTTAACTGCTAATACTAGCGCCAATCCTGCTGCACATCCTATTTCTCCTGAGACACCGCAGGCTAGCAACTTTGTTGATGCGGTAAATAATACTGAATCGCGTCGGGGTGAGTCAATTAGCGAGCCTGAGACGATCGCCTACGAAAAATTTTCCCCAAATAGTACCGTATCCCGTCGGGCTGAGTCAATTAGCGAGCCTGAGACGATCACCCACGAAAAAGTTTCCCCATATAGTACCGCATCCCGTCCGGCTGAGTCAATTAGCGAGCCTGAGACGATCGCTCACGAACAATTTTCCCCACGAATTGCTGTAAAATCGCCTACAGCTTTGCTGGTAGCAGCCGCTCAACCCGATTTATCTGCTACTGCAAAAACCAAGGCGAATACTCCTGCTCGATCCGGCGATGAACTAACAAAATCTTTACAAGAAACCTGGCTGGCTAAATTAATCGAAACCGGGGCTGAAAGCAATCCTCAAGTTCGCGAGATTTTCGCTTTTATCTCCCCGTCTAGTGGCAATTCTGAATCTGGATATGGTTTTAATAGTACCATAACTTTGCTCAATATTTTACTAATTCTGGGTACTGTATTTCCACCAGTGACAATTGCCTTTTTTTGGATGATGCGACGGCTGATCATCAAACACTTGGTTGCTGATGCCAATAAACGATTGCAGGGCATTGGCGTGTTGGAATCAGAACTCATAAATTCTAGCCAACTCACTCAAAAATTGAGGAATGAATTAGAAGCGCAAATGAGTGCAGCTAAACAATCCATTGATTTTTTAACTAGAGAAACTGAACTTTCCAAGTCATCCGTCGAGCACATTGACACTCTTAAATCTCAATTTATCCTGCACTTGCAAGTTTTGATGACAGAAGTTGACGAGAAAAAATCTCAAATTGTTCAAGAAATTTCCCAAGTTCCCGCAGTTGTTGCCAAAGAAGCTCTCAAACTCACACCTCAACCGCCCTTAAACAGTTCCCAAAATTCGCAAACAGCACCTACTAGCGACGAAAATTTGATTGCTGACGATCACCTGCAAGTTTTGCGGACAGAAGTTGACGATAAAAAATCTCAAATTGTTCAAGAAATTTCCCAAGTTCCCGCAGTTGTTGCCAAAGAATCTCTCAAAGTCACACCTCAACCGCCCTTAAACAGTTCCCAAAATTCGCAAACAGCACCTACTAGCGACGAAAATTTGATTGCTGATGATTATATCAAGCAAGCCGAAGGGCTTTATTTTCAAGGCAATTATGATGAGGCATTAGGCTGCTTGGAAAAAGCTATTTTAGCGAATAAAAATTTGGATGAGGCTTGGTATTGGCGCGGAAATGTATTAATAAGATTGCAGCGCCCGGAAGAAGCACTCGCCTGTTACGACAAAGCACTATCGATTAAACCAGATAACTACGAACTGTGGTATAATAAAGCGCATTTGCTGGGAAAAATGCACAGGTACGAAGAGGCGATCGCCTGTTACGAGCGAGCAACTTTGAGCGAATCTAGAAAATACGGTTGTTGGCACAGTATAGCGGCTTTGTTAGGTCAATTGCAGCATTACGAAGAAGCGATCGCCAGTTACGATCGCGCCCTCGCTATCAAAGCAACCGACAGCGAAATTTGGCACAACCGAGGTGCGATGCTGGCCAAAGTACAGCAGCACGCAGCAGCAGTCGATTCTTACGATCGTGCTCTTGAACTCAATCCCAAGAGATATGAAACTTGGTACAATCGAGGCAATATGCTGTGGAGACTGCTCCGCTACAGCGATGCTATTAATTCTTACGATCGGGCGATCGGCATCCGGCCCGATAAATACGAAGTTTGGTACAATAGAGCCGCTGTGCTCGGAAAAATGCAGCGATATCAAGAATCGATCGAATCCTACGACAAAGCAATAGCCCTTAAACCGCAGGATTTTGAAGTGTGGCACAACCGAGGCGCAGCTTTCGACAAACTGTCGCAGCACGAAGCAGCAATTGCCTCTTACGAATCAGCAATTACCCTTAATTCCGAGTGTTACCAAGCTTGGTTTGGTAAAGGCGAATCTTTGGCCAAATTGCAGCGCAATGAAGAAGCGATCGCAGCTTATGAGAAAGCGATTGCTATTAAGCCAGACTCCTACGATGCTTGGCGTCATGTGGGCATAGTCTTGTCTGAATTAAAGCGCTATGAGGAAGCAATGGCCGCTTACGATCGAGCTATTGCCATCAACCCGGAAAATGCGGAAGCTTGGCGCGATCGAGGCGCCATTATATCGGGATTAAAGCAGGATACAGAAGGATTTATTGCTGGGGAAAAAGATACTCAGAAACAGGCACAATCCGGTGAATCTTCGGACAGTTAGTTAGGTGTAACCTACACCGCTACGTACACACCCGAATTTTCTTGTTGGTAATTGTGCGCTGTGAGGGATGAATATACCCGACATTATATCAAGCTGACAGCGACAAGACAGGAGACTCCTGCCGAATCGGAATCTCAATAGTAAACTCTGTTCCCCCGCCTGGTGCAGAAATACACCCCAAGCTTCCCCGGTGTTTTTCCACTACAATTTGCCAGCTAATCGACAGCCCAATCCCTGTGCCCTTACCGGGGGGTTTTGTCGTAAAAAACGGGTTAAATACGTGGCGACGAACCTCTTCCGAGATCCCTGGCCCATTGTCCACAATTCGGACAGCTACGCAATTGCTGCTTGTTACTTCTGTGCTAATCCGAATCACGCTAGGATTCGCTTTAATTTCTTCTAGCGATCTCTGCCTGTTCCACTCGTCAATAGCATCGATCGCATTTGCCAGTACATTCATAAATACCTGATTCATTTCTCCCCCATAACACTCCACTTCGGGCAAGTTTGGGGAATAGTCCCGTACCACTTCAATCGAGGGGCGGTCTGACTTAAATTTCAGTCGGCTGTGTAAAATCATCAGCGTGCTGTCCATCCCTTCGTGAAGGTTGACCGATCTCATTTCATATCCTTCTTGCCGTGCGAAGTGGCGCAAAGATAAAACGATTTCGCGGATGCGATCGGCTCCTAAGTACATCGACTTGAACATTTTAGGCAAGTCGTCTTTGAGATAATCTAGCTCCTTTGCTGCCATTTCTTCTTGTATCTCTGGAGTCGGATTAGGATAGTGCTTTTCGTAGAGGTCAAGGATAGTGACTAAAGTTTTTGAATATTCCAGAGCATAGGAAAGATTTCCATAAATAAAATTAACTGGATTATTGATTTCATGGGCTACGCCAGCCACGAGCTGGCCTAACGCGGACATTTTTTCGCTCTGAATGAGCTGGCTTTGCACCTGCTTGAGTTCGTCCAAGGAATTTTCGAGCTGTAGGGCTTTGTGTCGCTCTCGCGCTTCCGATGCTTGCAAAGCCGCTTCTGCAAGCTGGCGTTCAGCAGCCTCCTGCTTGAGGCGTTCATTCGTTTGGGAAAGTTCAGCCGTGCGATCTTCTACTCGCGTCTCTAGCTCTTGTGCCAAAACTTGCAGCTCCGCTTGGACTCGCTCGCGCTCGACAATTTGCGCCTGAAGCTTTTTAGTCATATTTCGGAGATTCAGGTGCGTGACAGCCCGAGCTAAAACTTCTTCCTGTTGAAGGGGCTTAGTGATATAATCAACTCCACCCACATTAAAGCCTTTGACTTTGCTTTCTGTATCGTCCAGCGCGGTCATAAAAATGACTGGGATATCTTTAGTTGAGTCATTCGCTTTCAGGTTTTGGCAGGTTTTAAATCCGTCCATTTCAGGCATCAGAACATCCAACAAAATTAAATCGGGCTGAGAATATTGCACTTTTTTGAGAGCGCTAGACCCACTGCGAGCGACCCAAACAGTGAAGCCAGATGCGCTCAAAAAATCCAATACTGAACCCAGATTAGTGGGCGTATCATCCACAATTAAAATGGTTCCTCTGTCTAAAGATTCGCTAGTCATTTTTAGTCCTCATCTAAACTGTTGAACAAATTCTACTAATTTGTCTTCTTCAAAGTTTTTAGTTAATTCAAGCAATTGATTGACAAAAGGTGCATAACGCATATCTATTGCCTTCAGGTTGCTGGCTCGCTTCTCAATACTGAGGAGTTCACCTTTCATGGCTAAATCGAACAGGACTGCAACTTCTTCCGCAGGAGGAGCTATCAGCTCTTGGTCTTGGATTTGAGAAGGGGGATCTGTAAAGATACCTTCTGAACAGAAAGTTGTTCGATCCTCATAAATCCATTCTAAACCTAAATGGTTGCCCAAGCATTCTAATAACTTTTCAGCCCGAATTGGTTTGAGGAGAAAAGCGTTGCAACCAGCCTGGAAAATGCTGTGGGGATCGCCGGATAAAATGCTAGCAGAAGTTCCGAGCGCGATTACATCCTTCAATAGAGGGATTTTTCTGATCCGCCTCACCGCCTCAAAGCCGTCCATCACTGGCATTACTAAGTCAATTATAATACAGTCCGGTTGAAATAACAGCGCTTTATTCACGCAGTCTTGACCGTCGGTTGCCTCCATCAATTCAAACCCAATGGAACCTAAAAGATTAACTAGGAAAGAGCGATTTTCCCAGCGATCGTCAACGACTAAAATTTTCCTCCGATCGCCTGAGAAACTCCTGATAATTTTTTCCGGTTCTTTTTGATACCCTTCCCAGCTTTCAGCAATAGGCAACTCTAACTCAAACCAAAAAATACTGCCTTTACCTAAAGAGCTTTGTACTTTCAGTTCGCCGCCCATCATCTCCACTAATTGGCGACTAATTGCCAGCCCTAATCCTGTTCCCTCTATTTGGCGAACTGAACCGGTGGCTTGCTCGAAGGGCAAAAATATTTTTGACAGTTCCTCCGACCCGATACCAATGCCTGTGTCTTCTACTTGGAAAAGTATTTTGGCTGTTAGGGATTGGGGATTGGGGATTGGTGATGACAAAGATTGCTCAGTCTCCAGTCGGTCTACTTTGAAACTAACGCCTCCTTTTTCGGTAAATTTTACGGCATTGCCGAGTAAGTTGATGAGAATTTGCCGCAACCTTTTTTCATCGGCTTGGACGCAAGTGGGAAGTTGAGTTAGCGGTTCGTAAATCAAAGAGATTCCCTTCTGTTGGGCGCGAATCTGGCAGATTTCAGTAATGCCTTGGAGAAAGTCTGATAGGTGAAACTCAGTGAGGTAGAGTTCCATTTTTCCGGCTTCGATTTTGGAGAGGTCTAGAACGTCATTGATCAGAGTTAGGAGGTGTTCGCCACACTGATGAATGATGTTAATACCAGAATTTTGCTGACTGGTTAAATTTATGTCTCGTTTCAGGATTTGGGTATAACCTAAAATGCCGTTGAGCGGTGTGCGAAGTTCGTGGCTCATGTTGGCAAGAAATTGGCTCTTGGCGCGGTTTGCAGCTTCGGCCGCTTGCTCGGCTCGCTGCCGCTCTTGAATTTCCACTTCCATGCTCGTATTTTTGGCTTTTAATTCCTCGGTTCGCTCTTCTACTTTGACTTCTAAAGTGTGATAGAGGTTGGCATTTTCTAAGGCAATCGCAGCTTGTCCCGATAGCATCCGCAACACTTCTACCCGCTTCGGCGTGAAAGCGCCAGCAATCACGTTGTTTTCTAGGTACAGGATGGCACTTAACTTACCTTGAGATAGGATAGGCGCACACAAAATAGATTTTGGTTTGTGTTGGGTAATGTAGGGGTCGGCGTTAAATATTTCCTCGATGCCGGAATCATTTAAAACGACATTTTTCTGAGTTCTGGTGACGTAATTAAGTACCGAGATAGGCACTTGCCCAGAAGTTGATACTGGTAAAGATTCCAGCACTCGGACTTGATCTTTAGTCCCCGCCGCTTCTATAACAAGTTGACCATCTTTTGAGAGAATAAGCAATCCAGTTTCAGCGCCTGCATTTTCTATCAAAATTTTCATTAACTTGGTGAGCAAGTTAGGGAGAACAATTTCGCTAGAAATGGCAATAGATGCTTTCATTACAGTTGCCAAGTCTAGCAACTCTGTTTGACCGCCTGTAATGGTCAAAGGAGCAATTGTCATCGTAGGATCGAAAGAAATTTCGGTGGCCTCCGGCGATCGCGCTATTAATTGCGGGTATTTTTCTTCTAGATGTTTAACTTTAGCTAAAGCTCCCCAGCGCATATAGGCATAATAAGCATCGGTCATGTATGTTCTGGCAATCTTTTCTTTACCCCAGGAAAAATAGAATTTAGCAGCGAGTTCGTGAGCTAGTGCTTCTTCGTTGATATACTTGTTTTCTTTAGCAAGAGCGATCGCTTTGTCGTACATCTCGATAGCTTCTACTTTTTCGCCTAAAACACAATGCCGTTCTGCCTCTACTAAATAGAATTTATGCAGATGATTCATTGGGGCATAATGCGCCCAGTTTTGCAATTTCTCTTGATTAGCTTGTACTCGGTTAAGAATGTCCTGTTGGTCGGACTCCGAAGTTTCAGGATACACAGCTAGCCGTACTAGAGAATCGTAGAAATAGAAGATAACAACAGTTAGCTGCCCTGTAGACGATCCGAAAGAACTTTCTACTTGAGGGATATTTTTTAAGGCTTCCGCGTAATTCTCAAACACATAACAAAGCACAAGTTTGTGCAAGTACAAGTAATGAATTGCCAGTTGGTTGTTAGTTTGCTGATACAGAGGCAGCATTTTCTCTTCGTCGTAGGCTTCCCCCTTTAACTGGCATGAATTTTCGCTTCTTCCCATCATGTTTAAGACAGCTTGCCAACAGATTTTTGTATTATTAAGCGCTGTTTCTTGGCTAATTTTATGAAGGGCATCTGTATAAGTTGCTATCTCTCGTTCGAGCTGCATTAGTTGCTTGCCAACAAAAAACGAGTAATGACTCCACACCATGACGGCATAGCCAGCATATTCTAAATCTCCAGTTTCCAGCCCAGTAGAGAAAGCTGCCAGGAAAGGTTCTAAGGTATTTCGGACGTGTTCTTTCCAATGTTGAACGGCAGCATACACTAAGTGGCAAGTCTTGACTTCGATTTCTTTGGCATTTAACTTTGACACTAGACGTAAAGCTAATTGGCCGAACTCATAGCCCCGCTCAATATCTCCTACCGCCCCGCAAAGAAGAAGACTATATACCGCATATGCAAAGGGAGACACAGAAGCATTGCCATATTGAACGGATAAATCGACCTGTTTGCACACTGTTAAAGGCACCAGTACGGGCATCCCAGAATAGCAAGCAGAAAATATACTTGACAAAATCCTGATGGCTGCTAATTGATAAGGATCGGTCATTTCAGGGAGATTGATTAAGTCCTCAATTCGAGTTCCGCTCAAAATTGCCGCAGTTTCCCCCAGCGCCTGCCCAATATCAGATGGGTTTGGCGATTCGGGAAACTCTACCTCCAACTGCTTTAAGACTTGCAGCCCCGTATTCAATGCTTCGAGCAGCTTGTTCTGCGCCATATAAGCTTGAATCTGGACTTCGTACACTTTTACGATGTCCAATAGCGTTTTGGCGCAGTTTTGTACTATCTCAACGAATCGCTGCATTCGGTCAAAATCACCACTCAAATATGCTGACTCTGCTGCTTCTTCATGCAACCTTAATGCCAGTTCATACCGATTGTCCCAACTATCTACCGTTAACAGAGATAAACCTACTTGCAAATATTTGACGGCGGAATCGTGGGCTGTAGCAGCTTTCGCTTTCTGACCTGCAATCAGATTCAATTGAGCTAGTTCATATTTTTGGGATTCAGTGCTAAGTAAGTCAGTACCATAATTGAGTTGGTTAACTAAAGCGAAAATATTTTCTTTTCGGTCTTCGGGCGTTGTACTTTGCAGCAGCAGTTGACCGATTTTTAAGTGGGTCACTTTTTTCTGCTCATCTGGAATCAAAGAATAGGCAGCTTGCTGCACTCGGTCATGTAAAAACTTGTAGTCAACCTTCACATCAGTTAAGGTAAAACCGCCCGATTCTTCCTGACTAAATACGAGGGGAATTTTGTATTCATTGCTCAAAGGTAAAATCAACCCAGCTTGAAGCGCTGCCCACAATTGCGCCGCCGTGACTAAGGATGATTCCTGATTGACAATCGCCAAAACTTCTAAGTTAAAAGTGTTGCCAATACAAGCAGCAAATTTTAATATTTTTTGTGTATCTTCTGGTAATTTGCGGATGTTTCTAGCGATCAGTTGGACAACATTGTAATCGGTGATGCCGATCGCTTGAATTTGCTCGATATTCCATTGCCATACGCCAGAATATAAATCATAAGTCAACAAATCTTCTTGATAGAGAGTTTGGAGGATTTGACTTAAGAAAAAAGGATTGCCCTGGGTTTTATTAAAAAGTAGAGACGCGAAATTTCGCGTTTTTACAGACAGGCATTCCGAACCGCCAGATTCATTTAAAGTATCCGCAATTAATTCTTCGACATGAATTAGGTGTAATGGTTGAAGGACAATATTATTCACCGTCGCACCAGTTTTGCGAATCTTGTCAATTGTTTGAATCGTCGGATGAGTTGGAGAAACTTCGTTATCTCGATATGCCCCAATCAGCAATAAATACTTGCTATCAGAATCAGTGATTAGCAATTCAATTAATTTCAACGATGCCGAATCCGCCCACTGCAAGTCATCGAGGAAGATAACTAAGGGATGGTCAATAGTCGTAAATACGCCAATGAATTGTTTAAAAACGCGACTGAAACGGTTTTGAGCTTCAGTTGCCCCTAGTTCTGCTACGGGTGGCTGTTTGCCAATAATTAATTCGACTTCAGGGATAACATCGATGATGACTTGTCCGTTATCGCCTAAAGCGGATAACAGTTTTTCTTTCCAAGTTTGGATTTCTACTTCGCCTTCGGTTAGAAGTTGCTGAGTTAAGGATTGGAATGCTTGAATTAGGGAAGCATAAGGAATATTGCGTTTGAACTGGTCAAATTTACCCGCAATAAAATAGCCTCGTTGTCGCACAATGGGTTTGTGAACTTCATTGACCAAAACTGTTTTGCCTATCCCGGAATAACCAGAAACCAGCATTAATTCGGTGGTGCCAGTGGCAACGCGATCGAAAGTTTCTAGAATTTCTTTAACTTCTTGGTCGCGACCGTAGAGCTTTTGCGGTATATTTAATTGGCCTGCTTTATCCGCACTTCCAACAACAAAGTTGGAAATATATCCGCTAGCCTGTAATTTTATCAAGCAAGTTTCTAAGTCAAATTTTAGTCCTTCAGTGCTTTGGTAGCGGTC
The DNA here is from genome assembly GCF_036701485.1 of Microcoleus sp. Pol11C3. Taxonomy (NCBI): domain Bacteria; kingdom Bacillati; phylum Cyanobacteriota; class Cyanophyceae; order Oscillatoriales; family Microcoleaceae; genus Microcoleus; species Microcoleus sp. Pol11C3. Next base: position 32,837 of record NZ_JAUBQW010000019.1, read on the forward strand.
TTCAGCATTTTTAGCTAATAACTTCATCGCGATCGCTGAAATTTCTGGTGGGATTTCAGGATTTAGCTGGTGAGGGGGAATGGGAGTTTTGGCAATATGGCTGTGTACCAATTCCAGCGGGTCTGTGGAATTAAAGGGCAACTCGCCTGTGAGCATTTCATAGAAGGTAACGCCTAGTGAATAAAAATCAGTGCGGTAGTCAATTGACCGATTCATTCGGCCAGTTTGTTCTGGCGACATATAGGCGAGTGTGCCTTCGAGCAAATCTGGATGGCTGAGCGTCGAATTTTCTCGCTCTAGGCGCGAAGCGATGCTGAAATCAATAATTTTAACTTGTTCAGTGGCTGGGTTGATGATAATATTTTGTGGCTTTACATCTTTATGAATAATGTTATTTTTATGGATTTCTGCTAATGCAGAGACAAGCTGGAGACCTAAAGAAAGAAATTGAATGATGGTGAGTTTTTTACCATTCATCCAATCGTTGAGAGACTCGGAGCCGGAATCTTCTAATATCAGTGCTAAACCGTTTTTGTAGCTTTCTAAACTAATGGCTTTGATGATCGCTTCTACGTTCAAGCTGTGCAGGATTTGATATTCGTGTCGCAAGCGGGTGATGTCAGAAAGAGTGGGATACTCAGCCTTTAGCCTTTTGACGATTACGCTGGAAAAGTCCGAATCCTTCCGAGCGCGATCGACTGAAGTTCTGATCCCGCTGTGGAGGGTTTCAACGAATTGATAGCCAGCTAAGTTGATAGTCATTGTTATTCTGCCGATCGCAAGGTAATTGAGCGTGAGGTTAAGGCCGCTTTTAAAACTTAATTATTATTGGAGCTGATTGTAACATAGTAATTTACTCAACAATTAGCCTGGTTTTTGCCGGGACTTTTCTACAAAACGTAGAGGAGCCAAGGGCAGCGAGTCAGAAAGGCTTTTTATACAACCAAAAGTTCGCTATGTTAGAAAGGCTATGCTTGCTTTTAGCGAACTATGCCGGTCTATCTAGGATGCACTAAAAATTTTAAAAAATATTAAAGCTTAATAAAGTGTAATTTATTTAGTGGCTTTACTCTCCTTGGCTCCATCGGATTGCGATCAAACGGACATCATTTAATTGTATTTTTGTATCTATCAGTCAATAAAATTTAACAAATTTTTAAAATAATTAAAAAAATAAATTCACAAAGCTTCAAATGAGTTTCAGGACTTATACCAAGTTCCTAAAATAGTGCTATAGTTAGTAGATGTTATTTTTGTGAGTTACTACCCAAATATAAAGAGCGAAAATGTCAGGAGTTGTCAAGATGGAGATTCGGGAAACAGAATCAGAACTGAAAGCTCTCGCTCTGAGTTAAAGATGCTCACCGACAAGAACAACAGCAATCTCTGTATTTGCCCACAACCCAAACGGTATAAACAAATATAAAAGGCTACGTAATCTTTGCTGACCATCAATTACAAGCAGTTTTTTTGTTTGTCGCTCTTTTGCTAGAAATATGCCGGGAACTGGAAGACCAAGCAAGAGTGATTCTATAAAACGCGATGCTTGTTTTGGTTCCCAGACATAAGCACGCTGGAAGTCTGGAATAAATATGTCTTCGCTTTCCAGGCGTCTAACTAGACCCGCTACATCAAAATCAATTCGAGAAACTGCTATGGAAAATTTGGAGGGAATAATGTCCTCCCCATCTTCCCCGCTGTCATCTTCGCCAATATCCTGAATATCGTTTTCCTGTTCCTCATCCGCTATATGCTTTGGGGGAGATGTCTCGCTGTTTGACTCAAATGTACTCATCTTGTAGCCTCTTTTCTGCCTGAGTTATTAGATATTATATAGCCCTCGCGAACCTCATCTATTTCTCAATATTAAGATTTCCTTAGTTGCTGCCACTTTGCCCGGAAATCGGTGATACAATCAACAGCTTAGCTAGGGGTGCCCGAATATCCGGGCTGAGAAAACACCCTTAGAACCTGAGTCTGGGTAATACCAGCGGAGGGAAGCTGTTTATCAAGGAAATTAAATATGCGTACCGAATGGATCGCGAAGCGTCAGGGGCACACCAATGTATCTCAAATGCACTACGCCCGTCAAGGTGTAATTACTGAGGAAATGCACTTTGTTGCTAAGCGAGAAAATCTCCCGCCAGAACTTATCCGCGCCGAAGTAGCGCGGGGACGGATGATTATTCCGGCTAACATCAATCATACGAATTTGGAGCCAATGGCGATCGGCATTGCCTCTAAATGCAAAGTCAATGCTAATATCGGTGCATCTCCCAACTCTTCCAATATGGAAGAAGAAGTTGACAAGCTTAAACTAGCAGTGAAATACGGCGCTGATACCGTGATGGACTTGTCCACCGGCGGCGGGAATTTGGATGAAATTCGCACTACGATTATCAAAGCTTCACCGGTGCCGATCGGTACTGTACCAATTTACCAAGCTTTAGAAAGCGTTCATGGTAATATGGAAAGTCTGACCCCCAATGACTTTCTTCACATCATTGACAAACACGCTCAACAAGGTGTTGATTACCAAACTATTCACGCCGGAATTCTGATCGAGCATTTGCCGTTGGTAAAAAATAGACTAACTGGAATTGTATCTCGCGGCGGCGGCATTTTGGCGCGGTGGATGCTGCATCACCACAAACAAAATCCCCTCTACACTCACTTTAACGACATCATTGAAATCTTCAAAAAATACGATGTTTCGTTTAGTTTGGGAGATTCTCTGCGGCCAGGTTGCACTCACGATGCGTCGGATGAAGCTCAATTAGCTGAACTCAAAACTTTGGGACAATTAACTCGCAAAGCTTGGGAACATGATGTGCAGGTAATGGTGGAAGGCCCCGGCCACGTGCCGATGGATCAAATTGAGTTTAATGTCAAGAAACAAATGGAGGAATGTTCGGAAGCACCCTTCTATGTTTTGGGGCCGTTGGTGACAGATATTGCGCCTGGGTACGACCACATTACCTCAGCAATTGGGGCGGCGATGGCTGGTTGGTACGGTACTGCAATGCTGTGTTACGTGACGCCGAAAGAACACTTAGGATTGCCGAATGCTGAGGATGTCCGAAACGGGCTGATTGCTTACAAAATCGCGGCTCACGCTGCAGATATTGCACGGGGCCGTCCGGGTGCGCGCGATCGCGATGATGAACTCTCGAAAGCGCGTTACAATTTCGATTGGAACCGTCAATTTGAGCTGTCATTAGATCCAGAACGGGCAAAGGAATATCACGACGAAACTTTGCCAGCGGATATCTACAAAACTGCTGAATTCTGTTCGATGTGCGGGCCTAAGTTCTGTCCGATGCAGACTAAGGTTGATGCCGATGCTTTGACGGAATTAGAGAAGTTTTTGGCTAAGGAACCTGTAGCCCAAAGCTAATTGGATTAATTCGTAGGGTGCTGATGGCGCACCTTACTTAATCCGAAAGCTGTTTCGTTGCTTGTGGGGCGGGCATCCTGCTCGCCCAAAATTAGCGTGCTGATGGCGCACCTTACTTAAGGTTATATTAAAAAGAGTTTCCGAAAAGGTGAATTGCGATGTTCCCTTGCAGGTACTTTTTTGTTACTAAGGAATCCATAATTTTATCGAGATTGGGATGAGCAAAAAAAGTAGCTATTTGCTCTTTAGTTAATAGCTTGCCATCTGGGTCATGCCCAAATTCTTTATTTCGTCTTTTCAATATAAAACTCTTCATCAACTCAATTTTGTCTAAACTGCACTAGCCTCGCAAACCCAGTTCGCCAGAATGAAGAGAATTGCCAGTGCGATAGTCAATTAGCCGCCTACCCTGTACTGGTAAACTAACTGAGCGTCGGGACTGATTTCGCTGCTTAAGAGGCATTCTGTTTCCAGATTCAAGGAACAGCGGCGGCTTCAAACGCTAATCTCATGCCGCCTATTTTTGAGAATAAGTCAATAAAAGGGATTTTTTTCCTGGCCATTAAGCCGGCGGTAACAACTCATATTTTGTACTATTTTTAAATGGAGGCAGAGCCTCTACATCTTCATTACCAGGCAGATCCTGGTAACGAGAAAGTGTCAATTCCTAGGGTGCGTTACACTACGTTAACGCACCGCCAGCCTCATGCACAATTTGAGCTAAGTAAAAGATTTACCTGGATATGTTAGCTCGCGCTGTCTGTTGGCACGTTGAAAGAATGCGCCGATCGTTTGAGCTAATTGTGCGAATAGAATGCAGATTTGTTAGCTGAGTATTGACTTCAACTGTTTGAATTTTTCCGGCTGAGATTGCCTTCCCGGATAGTGTATTTCCCTGAATTTTACCAGTGAAGCAGGCAAAGTCCGATCGCGGCGCGTAGATTGCACCAACGACGCGATCGTTCTGGCGTTGAAACACAATATAGTTTTGAAGAACTTGGTTGGGCTGTGGCGAATCTCCGTACAGGTAAATACCATCTGGCAAAGCAGCAACATTAGTCTTAGATGGATTTTGTTGTGCTTGAAGCGGTTGTTGCTGAATGCCAACACCAATTAGTGTCAGAGGGCAAATAAAGGCTGTTGCAAGTAGTTTCCATTTCCTTTTAATAGATGCAGGTAAAATCATTACTGCTTCTCCTTACGGCGAGTCATGTAACATACTAAAACAGTCTGCTCTAGTTAATATCTCACTCAGGTTATAATTCCGCTATGCTAAAATGGGCCTATTGGTAGAGATTCTGAACCTGAAAGCTGGCGCTTGTTTAGCACCGAAAACTTTATTTTTCCTTGTCCTCCAAGTACCTGAGCTGATTTTGATAAAATTAGAGGGGGCATAGTTTATAATCCCACCCAATAAAACACCGATTTCCTCACTTCAAATGGAGGCCGAGCCTCTAGATATTCATTACCAGGCAGAGCCTGGTAACGATAAAAAACATGAGAATTATTGTGGAAGAGGGCCGAAAGCCGGTTCAGGAAAATGGTGATATTCGGTCAGTTCGATCGCACTTTTGCCTATTTTTTGCTAGCCATCCACTTTTGAATATCGTTAATCGTAAAAACTGTTTCAAAGTTTAATCCAACAGATTGATAAAACTGGGCACCACCTTGCTCTCTGTCAATCAGCGACAACACGCGATCGACTTTATAACCAGCCGCCCGCAACCGTTCCACCGCCTGCATCGCCGACTTACCCGTCGTCACCACATCCTCCAAAACCGCCACATTCGTGCCCTCTGGCAACAGCGGCCCCTCAATATAAGCCATTGTCCCGTGTCCCTTCGTCTCCTTTCTGACAATTAGCGCCGGAATCGATCGACCTTCGAGAGCCGAAACCACACTCACCGCAGTTACAATCGGATCAGCACCCAAAGTCAAACCGCCCACAGCTTCCACATCCGACGACAGCATCGACAACAGCAAACGTCCCGTTGCCAAAGCACCTTCAGCGTGCAGCGTCACCGGTTTGCAGTTAATGTAATAAGAACTTTTCTGCCCCGAAGACAGCACAAAATCGCCTTCCCGATAGGCAAACTCGCACAACAAATCTAGAAGTCGATCACGCAACACCTTTAAATCCGCAGCATTCATAACTCACACCGTGTAAAAAACACAAATAATCCGTCGATAATCAGTTTATATTGGAATCGGAATTAATTAAGGAGGCCCAAATATATGAGTCAAAAGTTAAAAAGCCTGAGCGGCGCGTTGATTCTCGCTGTCGCCTCTGCGGCAATGGCATCAGTCAAACCAGCTCAAGCACAAACAGAGCGATTTCACCCGATTGCCGACGACTTCAACCGACAATTTTTTCAAGCTTCAGGAGACTTTTACCACAACGTCAGCTTGCAAGGTTACTTGGGCGACTATTTAGGCATCGGTTCCCCCAGCGGCGTCGTTGCCTTTCCCGAAAAAGAAATCGAAAGGGATGCCAGTCGCGTCAACGGCTTCTACCGACGAGTAATGCAGCGGCAAGTTTCCAGCGACCCGATTCTCCGCGTCCCAGATGCAGTTAATCCCTTCGATGCCTCAGTCATGGCACTGCCTGCAGCTTGCCAGCTAGCACCTCAACCAAGCGGCTGTTTCGCTACTCCCGCCGGACTCCAAGATCAGTTTACACTTCCAACACAGCAGGAAGGTTCATCGACTGATCCAGGGCCCGTTAGAGGACTTTATCAAGTATCGCCCCCTAGCAGAAATTAATCGATCGACAGTTGCGAGTTTTGAGCCGAGGCGGGTTTAGTAAATCTCGGATTTGTATTAGAGAAAAAGTCTGAACCCGCCCCAAAATTTCATGTTTTGGCTATCCTTTCTATAAACTCGCAACTGGCTTTTTTTTAACTATCACGCTTAGTTTACACAACTAAATATTCTCCAATATTTATGAAACAATGCTGCCGTCAGGCATGATTGTTTCTTTCAAAATAGCTTCGCCCAGATTAGCTCCCGCCAAGTTCGCTCCTCTGAGATTTGCCCCGGTCAAATTAGCCCCTCTCAAATCAGCTTTGCCGAGGTTTGCCCACCGCAAATCGGCAGCGCTCAACTCCGCAAAACTGAGATTAGCCTTGAAAAGATATGCTCCAGTGAAGTGAGCTTCCCCGAGGTTAGCCTTAGAGAAATTGGCTGCATAGCAATGTGCTTCAATAAATTCGGCTTGAGTGAGATTGGCTTGACTGAGATTAGCAAAATTGAGGTTCGCGCCCATCGCATTAACTCGAAACATCACCGCACCGATTAAATTCGCATCTCCGAAATCGGTTTGTTGGAGATTGGCAGCAGTGATGTCAGACCCAATTAAATTAGCACCGCTCAAATCAGCTCCCCGCAGGTCTGCCGCTCGGAGGTTTGCTCCAGTTAAATTAGCTTTAATTAAATTAGTTTCGAGCAGTTGCGCTCCGGCAAGATTTGCTAAACTAAAATTAGATTCGGCGAGGTTTGCCGAAATTAACTTAGCCTTAAACAAATCGGTTTTAAAAAGGTTCGAGCGCCAAAGATGCGCGCCTCTGAGATTTGCTTCGGCGAGGTTAGCTTCGCTGAGATCAGGTTCTATATTTGGGTTGAGACTTCTCCATTCAATCCAACTAACTGCACCTTTTTTTAACAGCGCTAAATGCTGTGTGTTTGCCATAATTGCATCTCCTTTAACGGCTATTCCTTGCGACCCAAAATTGCTGGATGTTCTCGACCCGTCACGTTTTCCACCGCCGCAATTGCTGCCTGGGAACCTGCTATAATATCTCGTTCTGCGCCGCCGAGGTAAAGCCGTCCAAAACTGCCTACAGCCTGAACCTCTAAGATGTTAATAGATGCGCCTTTTTCTGCTTCATTGGCCGCCAGCGCTGCATAGGCCGCCGGTTCTACTTCTAAGACATAAAGCGTTTGTCCCGCCAGCAGCAACTGTCCGCGGCGGCTGCGGTTGATTAATTGTGTTTGGTGGGGGTCAATGTTGCGAATAATTTGACTGGAAATCACTCGTGGTTTGATACCTTCTTCTCTGCGGACTCCCATGAATTCTAGAATTGCTTTGCCTGCGGCCCGAGTTTCTCCCTGCTGGCCCGAGTGTACTTCCAGAAGGCCGTACAAGCGTTCGACTATCTGGACTCCCGGGCGCACGGAGGCAGATTTGAGGGCGACATCGGTAATTCGGTTAATTTCGATACCGGGCGAGATTTCAATCCACAGCGACGCATCCCCCGGCAGCGGCAAGAATCCGGCGGCGATGGTGCCGATGTATGCTGCGTGCTGTGGCTGCAAGTTGTCTAGAAACACGTAGCTGCGTAACTCTATTCCCAAAAGTTTTGATCTCCGTCGATCGAGTTCCAACTGTAGTCTGTGCAATATCTGAGTTTACCTTTTTTTGTCAACAACACCTTGTCTGTGGTCGAGAGTGCCTCGTGCCTGACAACCGACTCAGGTGCCAGACCCGCGATTTCTCGTGCCGGAGTGCCTCCGCGAGCAATCTTTAATTTTGTGCGCCTGCTAAAAATTTGATATCAATCTGTAGTTATACGTGGAACATAACAATCTTTACTGCTAGAGGTGGATTTAACTTTAAAAGCCGATCGATATAGTTGTGATAGTTAAAGATTTTTGCCAACAGAGAGCATTTGAATTATGAAACGTTCTGATTTATCCAAAGCAATCGGTGCAGGTATTATAGCTGCTGGTTTAGCCCTAGCACCAGCTCATCTCCCTGCTTCAGCTCAGACAGATACAACGGGCGGTACTACGAACGGTACTAACAGCACTACCACCACCACCACAACTCCTCGCTCCGATGTCAACAATGCTGAGACCGATCGCGATTTTGATTGGGGATGGTTGGGTTTGCTAGGCTTGTCCGGTTTGTTCGGTTTGATTCCCCGCAAACGCGAAGAAAATGTCCGCTATACCACTACAACGGCCGATCGCGATCCAGCAGTACGCACTGACTACCGCTAAGAACAGAGTCTTAGGGCTGTGGGCATCATGCAGGGACAGGATGTTTTAACCTGTCCGACGATCGCCAATAATCATCAAAAAACCTCCATCTGTGGGGTTTTTTTATTGGATATTATGTGCTGTCAAACGACGATACAATTGATTGGTAGATACAGCAGATTGCAGGTTTATGAGGTACACTAAAAATAAGAGTTAAGACGTTCAAGGTGCGAGCAAACTCAAGTTTCCCCCTCAGTCGAAGCAGGCTTGGTAGAGTTACCGAAAGAATCAGGGAGCATCTCATTTTTGTAAAAAGCACAACTGAGATGCTCCCGCTGAAGTTCCCCCTTCTTTGACTTTGGCGATCGCAGCTAAGGCTAAGGCGATGAAGGCTCAGGGGATTGATGTTTTTAGCTACAGGTCTGGGGAAGCGGATTTTGATATTAAATCCGCTAGCATCGGAATTAATATTACCCAAAGTCAGGACACGGCAGTGCCGTTTCCCTACAATTAATCGGGGTAGGGACACGGCAGTGCCGTGTCCTCTATATCATTCCGATGCAAGCGGAAACGATATAACGCCGCATCACATAGCGGCGGCGAAATTTGCTTGAGACTCTGGCGTGACTAAATATAGCGCTGTTGCTAAAGTGCAGCTTCACATTAATCAGATGAATTTAGCTCTGCATTTAGCGAATGCTGCAACAATGCGGGCGAGCATGGAAGTGAACGAGACGCGAAAGTTTGAGCAAAAACATGCTAAGGATCGGGTTGCATAAATTAGGGAAATTAAAACTAATTGTGAGGAAAAAATGTCGTAATCGCTGTTATACTTACAGGAAGTAAAACTTTATAATTTAATAGCTTTAACTGGAATTTCAATTAAAAATTCCGTTCCTTCTCCGGGAGTAGATAGGCACTGCAAAACGCCGCCGTGTTTCTCTACTACAATTTGATAGCAGATAGACAAACCCAATCCTTTGCCTTTGCCAACAGGCTTGGTAGTGAAAAACGGATTAAAAATTTTGGCTTTAACATTTTCTGGGATTCCTGGCCCATTATCAGCAATAGTGACAATTGCAGTGTGGGATGCTGTAACTTCTGTACGAATTGTAATGCGGGGCCGATTGTTGTTTACTGCTTCCGCACTCCCCTGGCAGTTATAGCTTTCCAAAGCATCAATAGCATTACCAATAATATTTATAAATACCTGATTCAACTGTCCGGCGTAACACTCAACTAGGGGCAGTTTGCCGTAGTCTTTAACAATTTCAATAGTAGTCGAATTCGGCGTTGCTACTAATTTATTTTGCAAAATTAATAGAGTGCTTTCAATTCCCTCATGAAGGTATACTGGTTTCATTTCGGCTTCGTCTAGGCGGGAAAAAATACGCAGCGATAGCACAATTTCCCGGATACGCTGAGTCCCTAATTTCATAGAGTCAAGAATTTTAGGTAAATCTTCGGTAATAAATTCCAGGTCAATTTTATCAGCTTTACGTTGGATTTCGGAGTGAGCATTTGGATAGTGTTTTTCGTAGAGGGATATCAATTCCAGTAAATTTATAATATAATCACCAGCATGAGTAAGATTGCCATGAATGAAGTTGACTGGGTTATTGATTTCATGGGCAACTCCAGCTACTAATTGACCCAAGCTAGACATTTTTTCAGATTCCACAAGCTGACTTTGAGTTGCTTTTAAAGCATTCAGCGTGTTGGATAATTCTTGAGTGCGATCGCTCACTAATTGCTCTAAGTTTTGATTGAACTCCTGCAAGTTATTGTAGAGTTGGGCATTTTCAATGGAAATGGCAATTTGGGCAGATAAAAGTTTTAACAACTCTAGCCTATCTGTAGTAAAAGCCCCTTCTGTCAGGTTATTTTCCAGGTAAAGAATACCTGTTAGCTTGCCTTGGTAAAGCAGAGGCGTGCAGAGAATCGATTTCGGTTGAGTAGCCGCAATATAAGGATCGCGCGTAAATTGTCCCTCCTGGGTGGCATTATTTAAAACCACATTTTCCTGGGTGCGGATAACGTAGTTGGCGATCGCACTTGCAAGGAGGGGTACTTCCCCAGAAGCTGCTTTTGCCAGAGGAAGTGAATGCAGTACGCTTACTTCATCTCCATTAACTGAAACTTCAGCCTCAATCACCCAGTTTCCTGCTTTTTCCAAAATCAAAAAACCTTTTTGGGCCCCTGCATTCTCGATCGCAATCTTCATCAATCTTGCTAGCAACTTACTCAAAACAATTTCACCCGAAATTGCTTGGGAAGCTTTGATCACTGTGGCTAAATCTAGTGTATCTCCTAAGTTATCGCTACTGGTAGTAGGTGCAGTCTTTAGTTGGTTAACTTGTTTTTTAGTTGTTGTCTTTGCTGATGTCCTAGCTACCAATTGAGGATATTGCTTCTCTAACTTCTCAACTTTACGTTTAGCCCCCCAATGGCGGTAAGCATAGTGAGCCTTTTTCAAATAAAGCTGAGAAAATTCCTCTTTATCTTTTCCTAACCAGAATTTAGCAGCAAGTTCCGCAGCCAAAGCTTGATTCTGAATAAAATCATACTCTCTAGCAGAAACAATAGCCCGATCGTACAAATCCATCGCCTCTAAATCCTGACCGGAAATTCTCGCCATTTCCGCCGCCACCAACCACAACTTATGTGCAAAACTTTCCGAGCAATTATCCGCCCAAATCCTCATTTGTTCCCGATGAGATTCTAACTGCCGCCAGTAATCTTTTTGCTCAGATTCAGAAACACTTGGATACAAAGCCGTCAAAATTAGAGCACGGTAAAAATGATAATGAGCACTCGAAATATGACCCATCAAATAATCAATAATGTCCGCCGTCGCATCCGAAGCTTCCAGGGCCTCACCATACTGTTCATCTAGATAATAATTCAGTGACTTTAAAACATAAAACTCACACAGCGCCGCCATACTCTTGCGGTCATTAAAATTTTCTAAATGCTCTTTCTCACTAACTTCATCCTCTTCCCCTATCAAATTTAAAATCACCAACTTATTAGCAACAATAATATCCACCGCCCACAAATTTTTTGTCTGACGGCAAAAATGCAGCGAATTACCAATATTTTCTAACAGGTTATTCAAATTCATCCCCTGGAAAAAATAGGTAATAGTTTGAAACATCCGGTTATAACCCGTCCATTGCAAATTACCAGATTGCAAACCAACCTTATACCCTTCACTATTAATTTTTGCAGTAGTTTTTATCGGTCTAACCCAGCAGTTTAAGTAATTGGCAAAGATCACACTATCTTGGCAGTTTTGAGATAAATTATTAGAATTTTCACTGAGACTAAGAGCGAGTTTGCCAAACTCATAAGCCGATTGATAATCCCCTAAAATTGAATTCAGGATAATTCCATAACAGGAATAACAGTAAGACCCTCCCGCCACAAAACCGTACTTCAGAGAAAGGTTAATCGCTTTAATTACCGTCAACTTCCACAACTCTTGAGATGAAAAAAAGGTTAGCGGTCCCATATTACCCAGTAATTTTAAGGCAACGTTTTTAGCCGGATCTTTCATCTTTTCTGCATTAATTAAGGAAGCAATTTCTTGGTTTGCCAAGTTAGCCTGGGCTGAAGCCAGTTCCCTATTAACTGCCTCAGTTAAATTATCTTCATCTAAATCTATTCCCAGCAAATGTAGAGCTTCTAGTCCAGATTTTATTGCTTCTTCATACTTAGTCAGCAGAGTATACTGCACGATCAAAATGTTGTAAATTTCCGCCTTTTCTATATTGGATTTTGCCCGGGTCAAAGTTAGTTCTATTAAGGCTTGTGATCCTTCAAAGTTTCCATTTAAATATTCGGCTTCTGCTAGTTCCTTATGGAAGGTAAAAGCTAGTTCGTAGGAGTCTTGCCAAATATCACCCGGTAAAATTTCTAGCCCAATTTTTAAGTAATCTCTGGCAGCCACATAGGCCATTGCATCTTTAGCTTTATGAGCTGCTGTTAAATTTAGAATAGCTAGTTCTACTTTCTCGCTTTCCTCAGCGATTAAATTCCGACCTGAATTTAAATGATCTGTAATTTCAAAAATTCTTTCTAATTGTCGTTCAGGAGAAATATTAGCCCGTAACAGCCGACCAATTTGCAGGTGAATGGATGTTTGCAACTTTGAGTCAATTAAAGCATAACCTGACTGCTGCACGCGATCGTGCAAAAATTTATAAGTAGTGATTACCAGGTCTGAATTAATTATTTCTTCTGCTGCTGTGACTCCCAATTCCGAAGTAGTGAGAATTAATCCATCTTGGATGGCTGGAAATAATTCTTTAAACGTTTCTCCGGGCGATTTTTGGTTGATAATTGAGAGGGTATTTAAGTCAAAACTATTGCCGACACAAGCTGCTAAATGCAACACTTGCTGAGTTGCTTCGGGCATTTTTCTCAATTTACCCACCATTAAATCAACGACATTATCAGTAATGCCTACTGCTTCAATTTCTGAAATGTTCCAATCCCATTTTTTTTGCTGAAAATTAAATTTTAGCAGGTTTTCTTGATAGAGAGTTTTGAGAAACTGATTGACAAAGAAAGGATTGCCTTGAGTTTTACTGATGACTAACTCGGCTAGGGGAATCGCTGATTTTCTGTCTTGATGCACTGTCTCAGCAATTAAGTTAGTGATTTGCAGAAGCTGCAAGGAGCCTAATGTAATTTGAGCGATGCTTGCATTTTGCTTTTTGAGCTCATTGAGGGCGACTGTTAAGGGATGAGATGGGTTGACTTCGTTATCTCGATAAGCACCTATTAGAAATAGATATTTAGTTTCTTCGTCCGCCATCATTACTTGTATTAGTTTCAATGTCGCCGCATCTGCCCATTGTAAGTCATCGAGAAATATTACTAAGGGGTGGTCTATGGAACAAAAAACGCGGATGAATTTTTGAAATACTAAATTAAAGCGGTTTTGCGCTTCTGTGGCGCTTAGTTCTTGTACGGGAGGCTGTTTGCCTATGATTAGTTCTATTTCGGGAATCACATCTACTATGATTTGACCGTTAGCGCCTACAGCGGCTAACAGTTTTTGTTGCCAACTCAAGAGTTGTGTCTCACTTTCTGTGAGGAGTTGCTTGACTAGGGATTGGAAGGCTTTGACAACTGCGGCATAAGGAATGTTGCGTTGAAATTGGTCAAATTTACCTGCTATAAAGTAACCCTTGGCTTTAGTAATGGGTTTATATACTTCTTGTACTAAGGCGGATTTGCCAATGCCAGAGTAACCTGACACTAACATGATTTCTGTTGTGCCTAAACTTACTCGGTCGAAGGCTGCTAATAGGGTTTCAACTTCTTGTTCTCTACCATAGAGTTTTTGAGGAATTTGAAATTTATCTGTGAGATCTTTTTGGGCAATTTCAATATCTCTGATTGTGCCTTTAGTCTGTAGTTGTTGTAGGCATTCTTCTAAATCGGCGATGATGCCCCAAGCACTTTGATATCTTTCTTCAGCCGTTTTCGCTAATAGTTTCATTACTATATCGGAAACCGCTTTAGGAATTGTGGAATTGATTTCATGGGGCGGTATTGCTTGTTTGGCAATGTGACAATGAATTAATTCCATTGCATCGCTGTAATCGCAGGGCATTTGCCCTGTTAGGAGTTCGTAAAATGTGACTCCGAGTGAGTAAAAATCCGTGCGGTAGTCGATTACCCGGTTCATTCTGCCTGTTTGTTCGGGCGATATATAGGCAAGAGTCCCTTCTAAAATATTGGGGTTTTTAATGGTAGGATTCTCCCGTGATAAGACAGTAGAAATCCCAAAATCTATAATTTGGACTAGCCCGGTGGCTGGGTTAATAATAATATTGCTGGGATTGATATCTTTATGAATAATGTTATGTTGATGGATTTGCTCTAGAGCTTTGGTTATGTTTATGGCTATTGATAAAAATTCTTCTAAACAGAGTTTTTTAGCTGCTAACAATATTCGTAATGATTCTCCATTACCATCTTCAAAAATGATTACTAAACTATTTTCGTATATTTCTAGGCTGTGAGCTTTAGGAACACTTTCTAAGTTGAGATTCCGGGTAATTTCGTATTCCTGTTTATATCTGACTAACGAAGCTAGCCTTGGATAATCTTGCTTGAGAAATTTGAGAATAAACGATTTCTTATCTTGCTTTCTCAGTCCCCGGCAAACTAAAGAATTATTACTTTCATGAATTTGGTTAGTAATCTCGTAGCCAGCTAGGTTAATCATTTTTATGTTCTCTTTTGACTCTTAATATACAAATTTTTTAGAAACTGTTAATTTGCAATGTATAGCAATCCTCAATGATTTTCTCTGTACCAGTAGTAGGGACACGGCACTGCCGTGTCCCTACTACTGGATTTTGGGGAAATCACATTTATGTTCGCGGTCTAGATAATGATTTAGGATTACTAGAGATGTATCTCTAATTATTAGGCTACCCTCAAATTTAGCAAAAATTAAGATTTTAAACAAAATTATTTATTTTTAACATTTATTTGTGTTTTATAAAGAAATAACATGGTATTTAAGCCGCGTTTGGTATAAATTCATCATAAAACTCCCTCGCACTTTAGTCCTCATGCGGTTCGTTAAATAAATATTTTTAGGACGCAAAAACAGTTTAAACAATGTTTCCCCCAGATCGATCGAGCAAATCCAACATCGCCTGCACCAACTTGTCGGGATCTAAAGGCTTAGAAAGGTGCCGCTGGAACCCCGCAGCCAGGGCCTGCTGATAGTCAATTTCTCCAGCATAAGCCGTGAGGGCGATCGCCGGAACCAGTCCCCCTTGCTCTGGCGCCAGATCCCGAACCTGCCGCAGCAACATATAGCCGTCGGTGTCAGGCATTCCAATATCGCTCAACAGCAAATCCGGCACAGACTGAGTTAAAACCGCCAAGGCATCGGCGGCGTTAGCAACTGCTGTAACGCTGGCGCCACAATCCTCAAGCAGAAAAACCACCAAATCTCGCGCATCGGCATCATCATCCACCGCTAACACGTTGATACCGCTCAAATTGAAGGATTGCTCCGACGCAGCCGCCGCAGGACTTGTCTGAGGTTGCAGGGGCATTAGGGGTATCCTGACTGTAAATGTCGCGCCTTGTCCTTCGCCTGCACTGTCCGATTTCACTGTGCCGCCGTGGAGTTCGACGAGATGGCGGACGATCGCCAATCCTAAACCCAATCCGCCAAACTTGCGCGTGTACGTGCTGTCAGCTTGCCGGAAATAGTCGAACACGTAGGGCAGAAAATCCGGTTCAATGCCTTTGCCCGTATCAGTTATAGTAATTTGGGCGTCGTTGTCAACCCGATCGAGCTTGACTTCGATTTTGCCTCCCGGCGGGGTAAACTTGACGGAATTTGACAGCAAGTTCCACATTACTTGCTGAAGTCGGCCCCCATCGCCCAACACTCGGCCGAGATGCGGTGCAAATTGAGTGCAGATTTGAATCGACTTGACTTGGGCCGACAGACGCACCGTTTCCATGGCACTGGCGATCGCCCCGGCTAAATCCACAGGTACAATATTCAAGCTGACTTTGCCTTGCAGAATCCCCGACACGTCGAGCAAATCTTCGATTAGCTGGGTTTGTAGTTTGGCATTGCGCTCGATCGTCTCTAAGGCATAACGTTGCTTTTCCGGTGTCAGAAGATTCGATTGCAGCAGCTTCGCCCAGCCCATAATCGGGTTTAAGGGAGTCCGCAATTCGTGGGACAAAACAGCCAAAAATTCGTCTTTGACGCGGTTAGCGCGTTCTGCTTCCTCCCTGGCGGCCTTTTCGAGCGCTAGGAGGCGTTCCCGTTCCGCTTCTGCTGTGAGGCGATCGGTAATATCAGTGTTGGTGCCGCACCAGCGCAGCACAATACCTTGCTCGTCGCGCATCGGCACGGCGCGGGAGAGAAACCAGCGGTACGATCCGTCTTTGCCGCGCAAGGGGAAAGTATCTTCCCAGGGTTCGCCTCTTTCAATGCAGCCCTTAAATTTTGCCACAACGCGATCGACGTGTTCCGGGTGGTGCACCTGCTGCCAGCCCCAGCCTTGCATTTCCTCTAGGGTTGTGCCAGTGTAGTCAAACCATCGGTGGTTATACCAGAAAATCCCCCCAGCAGCATCTGTCATCCAGGCCAACTGAGCGATGTTGTCAGCTAGAGCGCGGAACCGAGCCTCGCTTTCGTGCAGCTCATGCAGAGCTCGCGCGTGCAGGATCACCGTCCAGAGGCGAGCCACCACTTCTTGCATCAGCCAAACTTCATCTGGCCGCCAGTGCCGCACAGCCTTTGATGTCACCAGCAAAAGAGCCACCCAGCGCCCTTCCTGAAGGCAGGGAACATCGACCAAAGCACGAATCGACACGGCACCGTAGTTATCGAAAAAATGCGCTGTATGGGGGTCATTAGCGATATCTGAAATGACAAGGGTTTGACCTGCCATAGAGAGAGCTTTCATTTCTGGGGTCTTAAAGTCTGAGATTTGATAGGTGCCGACTGTGCTTGCCAGGTCGGACTGGTGCCAGTCTTGGTGGACAATTGCCCGATCGGCTTCTACATCGATTTCGTGCCAGATGCAGCGATCAACTTTTAAATATTCTCCCAGACAGTTCATCGCTTCCGACAACATTTCTGCGGGGTTGAGGCGCTGCCGCAAGCGGACTTCGAGATCCGAGAGACACTGCTCGTTGAGTTGGGCTTGTTTGCGATCGTGAATATCGGTGTTTGTGCCTATCCACTCAACAATTTCTCCCCCAGCGCCGCGAATTGGCACGGCGCGAGACAAATGCCAGCGTTCCATTTGGTCTACTGCCCGCCGGAGGCGCAGCTCAATTTGATAAACTTCTCCGCTGATTAGACATTCTTGCCAGCGGGCCCAAGATTCTGCCAAATCCGAGGGCGGGACTAGGGATTCCCAATTGCTTTGAGCGGCTTCCTCGTAAGACATTCCCAGATATTCCAACCATTTTTGATTGGTAAAGCGAATTTCCCCGCCGGAGCTTACGTTCCAAATCAGGTGGGGAAGCGACTCAGCCAGGAAGCGGAAGCGGCGATCGCTTTCTGTTAAGCTTTCTTCGGCTCGTTTGCGATCGTCAATATCAATGCCGATACCGGCCCATTGAACCACCTGTCCCTTCCTGTCTTTTACGGGCACAAGTCGCGCTAGATGCCAGCGGTAGGTGTTGTCAAACCTGCGTACCCGACACTCAAATTCGTAGGCTTCCCCTGCTGCAATCGCAGCAGTGCGCGTGGCGACAACTGCTGGCTGATCGTCAGGATGAAATAATTGCAGCACCGGCGCAGCCAGCGGCAATTCTGGCATCATGCCGGTGTAGCTTTTCCAGTGCTGGTTGCAAAACTCTAACCAGCCGTCGGCGGTGTTGATCCACATTAATTCTGGGACGCCATCGGCGAGGGTGCGGTAGAGATTTTCGCTTTGCCGCAGTGCTTCTTCTATTTGCCGGCGCTCGGTTTTGTCCTGCATGATTTTCAGGAAACCTTGCACCTCGCCGGCTGCGTCGCGCAGGGGCATCACCAGCCCGCTGCCCCAAAAGCGGCTGCCGTCTTTGCGGAGGTGCCAGCGCTCGTTTTCTCCTCTTCCCTTCGTCAGGGCGCTGTGCATTTCTGCTTCGGGCCTTCTGGCAGCGGAGTCTTCTGGGGTGAAGATGATTCGTCCGTGCTCGCCGACGATTTCAGCTTCGGCATAGCCCAGCAATCTCTCGGCGCCTGCGTTCCAAGTGGTAAAGTGTCCGCCGGTGTCGAGGGTGAAGATGGCGTAGTCTTTGGCGCTGTCGAGAATTAATTGGAGGTGGGTTTCACGATCGCACAGTGCTGCTTCTGTTTGTTTGCGCTGGGTGATTTCGGTGGTGAAGCCGACAACTTTGGTCAGTTCGCCTTGCTGGTTGCGGATCAAACAGCCGCGTTCCCAAACATCGATCCAGCGCCCGTCTTCGTGCCGGACTCGGTACTCGACTTCGTAGCGCTCGCCAGTAGTCAAGATTGATTCCCGGGTGGGCTGGATGCGTACCCTATCGACGGGATGGATGCGTTCTCTCCACCACTCTGGTGTTGCCGGTGCATCCTCTGGGCGGACACCGACGATCGAGTACAGTCCCTCGGAACGGTAAACTGAGTTCGATGCCAAATCCCACTCAAACACCATGCCGTCGATCGCCCTTGTAGCTAACTCAAAGCGGTTATTGCTTTCTTGCAAGGCGAGTTCGGCCATTTTGCGATCGGTAATTTCCTGTACCACGACATTAATCCCGACAATCTCCCCGCCCGTGTCTTTGAGCGGCAACCAATTCAGCAGCCAAGTGCGAACAACACCGGGTTGAGCTTTGGTTTCACCGCTGATTTCAAAATTTCGCTTCGGTTCTCCGGTTTCGAGAATGCGGCCCAACACAGGTTCGGCTGTGTCTGCCAAGTGGGGGATAATTTCGCGTAGGGTGTGGCCGATGTGCGCTTCGACGGGCAAGCCGTTGATTTGGGCCAAGCTCTGGTTGAGCCGCACGTACCGCAAATCTGTGTCTAAAACGGCCAAACCCACGGGCGTTGTCTGGTAGAGCCACTCTATCTCTAGAAGTTGACGGCGCACGGTTTGATCGCTCTGGTGCAGGGCGAGTTCGGCCATTTTGCGCTCGGTAGCATCAAGTATTATTCCGATAAACCGTACTGCTTCGCCTGCGCCGTCGTAGAGATAGCGCCCGAACGCGCTCAACCAGCGGATTTCTCCGTTGTCTGCCCGGATGATGCGGTATTCGGGAGAGTAGAGCGATCGCGTTTGCCGAGCTGTTTCGGCTGCTTGCATGACTTGCTTTAAGTCGTCTGGATGGACGCATTTTTCCCACACAGCCCGGCTTGTTTCGCCGCCCGGTACCGGTTCGCAGCCGAAAATGCTCAAAAGGTTCGCCGACCAAATTACTCGATTTGTTCGCACGTCTAAATCCCAGGTTGCCATGCCTGAGCCTTCAATGGCGACGCTCAAACGTTCTTCGCTTTGTTTGAAGGCAATTTCAGTTTGTTTGCGATCGCTGATATCTGTCAGGGAGCCCACGGCGCGCACGGGATTGCCTGACTCGTCCCAAATAGCTCGTCCTCTGGCTAAAACCCATTTTTCGCGCCCGTCGGGACAGTGGATGCGGTACTCGCAGCAGTAATGTGATGTTTCTCGATGCAAGTGCTGCTGCCAATTGCTTTGCATTATCTCCAAATCATCGGGATGAATCCAGCTCAAATATTGGCTAAAGTTGT
The DNA here is from genome assembly GCF_036701485.1 of Microcoleus sp. Pol11C3. NCBI lineage: Bacteria > Bacillati > Cyanobacteriota > Cyanophyceae > Oscillatoriales > Microcoleaceae > Microcoleus > Microcoleus sp. Pol11C3. Next base: position 52,477 of record NZ_JAUBQW010000019.1, read on the forward strand.
GGAATTCTTCCGGGGCACGTTCCAAAATCTCTAAACAGCGATCGCTCAGGAAATGGCAATTGGTTTGTAGGTTGTAATCCCAAATGCCGTCGTTGTTGCCGGCACAGGCTAGCTGCCAGCGTTCTTCGCTTTCTCGCAAAGCTTCTTTGGTTTGATTGGCGATCTCGATTTGTATGGCGGCAACGGCAAAGTCTGCTAGGGCGATCGCGATCTGCAAGTCTTCGGCATCGAATTGGCGATCGTCCTGGTGAGATACAATCCATATTGCCCCCAGCGGTTGATTTTCTGCTTGCAGCGGCACAACTAACGCTTCGGCGATCGGCAATTCTAGCTGCTGTAAGTCGGTAAAGTATTGTTCTGGAGCGAAGTAAAGCTGAGGAGTTTGGCGATCGATCCCGGCTCCCGACAAACGCAATTTGCGGGGTGTGTTTCTGTGTTCTGCTGCTTCCCACGCGCCCGCCAATGCCTCCCAGCAAAATATTTGTTCGGAAGTGGCATTTTCTTCTAGTAAGCAGACTCCGACACTTCCTGCATCGCACAAATCTTTAGCGATCGCAACCAGTGTTTTGAGCAGGGTGTGGGGCGAGGTTGCCAATTGTCGGGCAAGGGTTTGCAGCGCCCGGTTTTCTGCTTGGCGATCGTGCGATCGAGGGGTGCGGCGCGACAGTTCCTCGGCGATCGGAATGTCGGTTAAATTAGTTTGTGGGGTTTGCCAAGCTTCCATCAATTAGTCGTCTCTACGTCTTTCGGTATGAGCTGGCGAGCGTATATCAGCGCGCTGTTAAAGCATCTGCTATATTATATGATCTACCCACATAAAGAAGATGTGATCTATCTTGGAAATTAGTTTTTAGTTTTCAGGCTAGTTGATGGCCTTGGTTGCCTATGCTCTTGCCGCCACAATATGCACAATTTTATTCCCGAATCGCGCTTTTTTCCATATCTGACTTGGACAGAAATTCAGTCTATGCCGGATAAGGAAAATATAGTTATAATTCAGCCGTTAGGTGCGATCGAACAGCACGGCCCTCATTTGCCTTTAATTGTAGATGCGGCAATTAGCGCGGCAGTGACAGGCAAAGCGCTGGCAAAGTTAGAGGTAAATATTCCCGCCTACGCTTTGCCAACTCTTTACTATGGCAAGTCGAACGAACACTGCCATTTTCCCGGTACAATTATGCTCAGTGCTCAGACACTTTTAGCAGTAATCGGTGAAATTGCTGACAGTATTTACTGGGCAGGATTTCGTAAATTAGTGTTAATGAATGCCCACGGCGGACAGCCGCAGGTGATGGAAATTGCGGCGCGGGATATTCATCAAAAATATCAGGATTTTTCGGTTTTTCCGCTGTTTGTGTGGCGGGTTCCGAATGTGGCTGCTGAATTATTAAGTGCTAAGGAGTTAAAGTTTGGGATTCACGCTGGTGATGCAGAAACGAGTTTGATGTTGTCAATTTTGCCCGAACAGGTGAAAATGGAACTGGCTGTTTGCGAGTACCCCCAGGGTTTACCAACAGACAGTTTGCTGAGTATGGAAGGCAATTTGCCTTTTGCTTGGCTGACGCGAGAGTTGACTGAAAGTGGTGTGTTGGGCGATGCGACGGTGGCGACAAAAGAAAAGGGATCTCGGATTCTCGAATCTCTCTCGGACGGCTGGGCACAAGTTATCAAAGATGTTTACAAATTTCGACAGCCGGGAAGTTCGGCAAGGGATTCTGTAACGGATGTAACGGATGTCAGTCCGATGGAAGAATGAAGAGGGAAGAAGATCGATGTGGAAATGCAGTCACAACAATAGTTGCAACAATTAAGAACGTTCTAACTGTCTTGGCGGTTGCTATAAAAATAAAAAATACAGTCTTGGAGGCCTAATCGACCTATGTAGGGTGCTTAGGTGGCACCTTACGGCTATTAAGAATTAAAAATTAAAATTTGTTCTAATCCGTGTCAAAATGAGTCTAAGAAATTTTTTGAGTTGGAAAACTAACGATGAGTGTAAATTCTAAATTGCATCGGGCTTTTGAGCAAGGCCGCGCCCTAAAAATTATCAGCGGTTTAAATAATTTTGATGCGGCTAACGTTGCGGCTGTCGTCAAAGCAGCGGATATCGGCGGTGCTTCCTTTGTCGATATTGCTGCCGATCGAGATTTGGTATTGATGGCAAAACAGTTGACAAGTTTGCCAATTTGTGTATCGGCTGTGGAACCGGAAAAGTTTGTGGCTGCGGTAGAAGCTGGCGCTGATTTGATTGAAATTGGCAACTTTGATGCTTTCTACGCAGTAGGCCGCCGCTTTGAAGCTGAGGAAGTTTTGGAGTTGACTCGCGAAACTCGATCGCTATTTCCGAACATCACTCTTTCTGTAACAGTTCCCCACATTTTGGCACTCGACAAACAAGTGCAATTAGCAATTGAATTAGTTAAAGCTGGCGCTAACATCATCCAAACTGAAGGCGGCACCAGCGCCCAACCAATTCACGCCGGCACATTGGGATTAATTGAAAAAGCAGCACCTACTTTGGCTGCAGCCTTTGAAATTTCCCGCGCCGTATCCGTCCCCGTACTCTGCGCTTCCGGTATCTCCAGCGTCACCGCACCCCTCGCTATTGGAGCCGGCGCAGCGGGTGTTGGTGTCGGTTCTGCTGTCAGCCAACTTAACAGCGAAGTGGCGATGATTGCGGCTGTTCGCAGTTTGGTTGAAGCTTTGGCTTTGGTTTCGCGATCGCACTTTGCGCCTTCAATTTAATTAAGCAGGAAGAAGGAAGTTCGGCAACGGATTCTGTAACGGATGTCAGGGAGAAGGAAGATTTTTCCCATCCCTCACTCTCCCCTTCTTCCACTCTTTCCCTCTTCGCCTTCCCCACTCTTCCACTTTTCCTTAATAATGGATAAACCACACGGCATAATCATCTAATAACTGATTGTTTCGGGAGATTACATCAACTGATTCTAACTCAGATAAAGGCAACATAAACTTTTGGCGATCGCTGACGCGCTGCACTTCCACAAATATGCCTTCTTCCTGAAGCACCAAATCCTCCAAACGATTAATTGTGAATCTATCAGTATAAGAAGGTTGAGTTTTTTTGAGTCGTGCATATTCTTTTTTGCTTCCCGAACCCATTGTATATTCTTCTTCCCATTCAAACTCTTCTATGCCGGTAACGTGGCACGGGAGTTGAATATTTTGTTTGAGGTAATCTAGATATTTGACTGAATTTTTTAGGCTGAAATCAATATTTTTTGACCCCAAAATTTTGCTGATTTTAGTTTCAAATTGCTTGGTATTAAATGGGATATTTTTATCGAGATGCGCTAACATTTCTGGATCGAACCCCGCTCTCAATTCGGATAATTCTTCCAGCAGGCTCTGAAAGTCGTTGACCGGTTTCGGTCTTCTGCCTGCTACAATGGTTTCATCAAGCTGAACTGGAGGAAGTTCGGATGGCGAAGGAAGGGATTTGCTTTGATCGGGGCGATCGTCCAATTGAGATTTGTTAACTTTAGACTGGTTAACTTTAGGCTGGTTAAGTTTAGGCTTGTTAAATTTAGGCATCGCTCGGTCTCGCTGGATCGGTTTATCAATAAAGTATATCTTGGCAGAAGTACATTCGTGTCTAATAGGAGGAAGCTATTATGCAACTACTGAAATCGCCTGATGAATCGCCAGTCTATCAAGGACAATTCGGCGAGTTTACGATTACTCAAAACGATCGCACGGGAGTGTTGATTTACCGCGCTGGATTGGGGGTGGCGGCGCTGTGTTTTGCGATCGGCACTACTTTGGTGCTGCAACAGGGCGACAACCCGATTGCAATCCAAGCTGTAACGCCTGTTTTTGCTTGTTTCTGGATAGCTTTAGGCGTCAGCTTAGCAACTATTCACATTTACATGATTGCGCTGCACCGAACACTACAGGCGTTTTGGGCGATCGGCGGTGCGGCAGCATTGTTTGTAGCATTACAAAGCAGCCAACCTCTAGCTTTAGCAGTGTACGAACATCCAGCCACGTTGTGGGGAATTGGCTTTACTTTTGCCGCCTTAAATGGAATTTATTTTAAGGAAGCATTCTGCTTTAATCGCCTAGAAACTAAGTTTTTGACTCCGGGAGTTCCTCTCTTAATCTTAGGACATATTTTCGGCTTTTTGTCAGCGGAAAATGAACAATTTTTGCTGGCATTTTGGGCTGCTTTGTTTATCATATTTGCTGTGCGTAAGTTTTTTCAACCGATGCCGCAGGATATCGGGGATAAAAGCGTTTTTGAGTATTTGAAACACCAATAATTTGGGAATGGGGCATTGGGAATGGGGCATTGGGCATTGGGAAATTCTCTCACTTTTCCACTATTTCCCTCTTCCCCAGTCTCGCCGAACCTGCCTCCATACCCGAAAACATTTAGATCGACTTAAAATGAGAATTCGTCTAATCCGTCGTCGAGAAATGTGGGCAGTTACCAGGGAAGGTTGGGTAATTGCAAGCACGGGATTAATAATTTTAATGAGCTTAATTATTACAAATATCCATCCATTTCTGGCGGTAAATTCGCCGATTCAAGCAGATATATTGGTTGTGGAAGGCTGGTTGCCGGATTATGCGATCGAAAGTGCGATCGCCGAATTCAAAAAAGGCGAATATCGTCAATTAATTACCACAGGAATTCCTTTAAGTAAAGGCTACTATCTCGCTGAATATAAAAATTATGCGGAACTGACGGCAGCGACTTGTATTGCGCTAGGATTTGATAAAAACAAATTAGTAGCAGTACCCGCCGCCAATGTTTTGAAACACCGCACGGCTGCTTCTGCGATCGCACTTCGAGATTGGCTGGCTGCTTCTGCCCTAAAAGTTGAGTCAATTAATCTTTATTCTTTTGGCCCTCACGCCCGCAGAAGTTGGATTGTTTTCAAAGAAGTGCTGAATCCTGACATTAAAGTCGGGATTATAGCTGCAGAACCACAAGATTACAATCCTAAAGAATGGTGGAAATCGAGCGAAGGTTTTCGGACAGTAATCGGAGAAATTATTGCTTATATTTATGCCCGTTTCGTAGATTGGAAAGCTTAGGCAGTCATTGTCAACCTCCCTCTTAATTCCCTTCGCGTTCTTAGCGCCCTCGCGGTTCGTAAAAAAATATTCATATAGCAGTTGTAAATCTGTGGGAAGACAGGACAAGGCAGTGCCGTTTCCTACCCTAATTCAACCAAAAATGATAAAATCATTCTCAGATAAGTTGAGGGTAACTCGTTGCTAGAAGAACGCGCTTACTGGTTAGCATTGTCGCAAATTAACGGTATCGGGCCGATTTTGTTGCAAAGATTGCACCAAAATTTCAATAGTTTGGCAGAAGCTTGGACGGCAAAACCAGTAGATTTAATGCGAATCGAGGGGTTCGGGAAGCAGATAATTGAAACCATTGTGCAAGAACGCACTAAACTCAATCCCGAAGAATTTATCGAAAAACATCTTATAAAAAATCCCTGTTTTTGGACGCCCGCCGATCCAGATTATCCCCGCTTATTATTGGAAATTCCCACTCCGCCACCAGTGTTGTATTATCGTGGTTTAGTTGATGTAAAAGAGAATCAAGGAATTACGCCGACAGTGGCAATGGTGGGTACTCGCAGCCCTTCGGAATACGGTAGAAGGTGGGCTCGCAAAATTAGTACGGCTTTGGCTAAAAGCGGTTTTACTGTAGTTTCGGGACTGGCTGCAGGGATTGATACAGAGGCTCATACAGGCTCTTTGGAGGCGGGAGGAAGGACTTTTGCAGTGGTGGGGACGGGAGTAGATATTGTATATCCCAAACAAAATGAGAGGTTGTGCGATCGCATTTTGCAGCAGGGATTGGTAATTAGTGAATATCCGGCGGGTACTCAACCGAATAAAACTAATTTTCCCCGCCGAAATCGCATAATTGCTGGCTTGAGCCGCGCTACAATTGTGATAGAAGCTCCACATAAATCGGGTGCTTTAATTACTGCTTATCAAGCTAATGATTTTTGCCGGGATGTGTATGTTTTGACGGGCAGATTGGATGATGAGCGTTCTTTTGGTTGTTTGGAGTTGCTGAGTAAAGGTGCTCATCCGATTCTGCCAAATAGCGATCGACTGTTAAGCGAAGACAGGTTGTTGGAAATGCTCGGAGCTATCCCAAAATTGGACAGCGCCCAGCAGTTATCGCTGTTTCCTCCAAATCCGACGGTTGAGAAGCAAGGGCCACTGCTGGAGCCGGATTTGGCTAAGGTGTTAAGTGCGATCGCATCTGGGCCGATTTCTTTTGATGTAATTGTCGAAACAGCGGGATTGGAAGCGGGGACGGTTTCTAGTATACTTTTGCAGTTGGAATTGTTGGGATTAGTTTCGCAGTTGCCGGGAATGCGATATCAGCGATGTTGATGTGAAAAAAAACTGGGTGGTTGAAACCGCGTCTACACAGACAAAATCCGCCTGCGCGGATTGAAGATTATTCGGCGGTTGAAACCGCCGAGTGAATATGGCCAGGGGATAAGGGATTGCTCCCCCGGCGCATTCAATCTCAAATTAATCCGAAATTAACGGCACTCATACTGCTAGCAGAAACACCATTGAGAGAAGCCAAAATCTCCCCTGTTTGTGCCAACCGGATTAAAGTTGCACCGCTATCTTGAGCAATTGCCAATTGCGAGAAACTCAACCCATTACCCAATACTAACAAATCTTTACCGACTTCAAAATCAGTAATCGTATCAGTACCGGAATTGGTAGAGAGTAAGAATTTATCCACTCCCATTCCTCCTGTCAAACTATCAAGTCCCAAACCGCCCGTCAGCAAATCATCTCCCTTACCTCCGGAAAGAATATCATTACCATCATCGCCATTCAAAATGTCAGCACCGCGGCCGGCAAGCAAGGCATCATCACCGCTACTTCCGAGCAAAGTATCGCTACCTTTGCCACCGAAAACCGAGTCATTTCCAATGCCGCCGTCTAGGGAATCATTGCCCCTCATGCCCATCAACACATTATTCCCGCTGTCGCCTGTCAGGATATCGTCGCCATTCGTACCCATAATTTGACCTGGGGAATTGCTGCCCAAATCCGCATCGCCACTGACAACAGGAGTTGCAATCCCAGCCGGCAATACTACAGCTTCAATTTTGCTATCTAAAGCAGTACCACTATTGTCAGTAACTAGCTGTGAAATTGGCTTAGTTCCCGTACCAACTGCTTTGAAGTCTTGAGTGGTGGGGCCCAAGGCTACTTGTTGGAGACGGGCAAGTGATTCAGGAATTGATGTTGCGGTTGGGTTGGAGACAGCGGCATCAATGCGTTGATTGGCTGTTGCCATTACTGTCGCGGATTGCGATGTAATTTGGCTGACACTTTGAATGTTGAAGCTGGGGTCAATCTGCTGGATTTTAGCAGCGGATTGCTGAATTATTGGTTCTAAGGCTGCTGGGTTGCTGAGATTTAAGACTGTACCGGATTGAATTTGATTGGTAATTGAACTGACAACAGCTTTGACAATATCCTTGTTAGCTGCACTGGAAGCACCGTCAATCAAAGCGCTGGTTTGGGTGATGAAGTTTTGGACTTTCACCATTGCGGATAAGACTTGGACTCCGCCCGGTATGTTGTTGTTGGTAGCTTCTATGGGATCTAAGCTAGTTAGGTCAACTTCAGCGGGGAGAGAAAGGGCAGCTTTGACTAAAGATTGTGCTTCTTCTGGTGCAATTCCCTTGTCGATTAAGTCGGCGACTAAACTGGTTAGGAGGGTGACGACACTAGAATCGGGCGGTGCGGTGAGTGGTGTTTCTAGGGGTAATCCGGTGGCGGTGTCAGTGCCTCCTGTGACAACTAAATTGCCTTCTGATGGGTCGATTTCTCCGTTTTTGTTGGTGTCGAAAGTCTCGAAGGGGATATCGAGATTAAACTCACCGCTGCTGTTAGTGGTGGTGGATGGTTCGCCAGCATCGAGGATGCCGTTTTTGTTGGCATCTAAGAACACAGTAGCACCGGAGATATAACCGTCAATTGCGATGCCAGAAAGGCTGTTGGCGCGGTACAGGTGGAAGAAGTCGGTAGCAGTGGCACCGGCATTGTCCGTTGCTGTCACCTTAATTGGCACATAGAATGATGAGGGAACATTCCCAGCATTCAAATTCACGCTAAAGGTCAGGGTCTTCGGGTCGAAGGTCAGCCAATCAGGTGGAATGAAAGTGCCGGTATTGGGGTCGAAGGTCAGCCTATCGAGAGGGTTGGAGCCGAAGATTCCGTTGAATCCCGGCTCTGGAATTATTGAATAGGAGTAAGTGAGGCTGTCACCTGGATCTGGATCGGTAAAGGTGTTAGGAGCAAGAGTCAAATTGAAGTCGGTGTGAAAAATGCGAAGACCTTGACTCAAGATGGGATTATTCACCTTCGGCGCGTGGTTGTTTAGTGTAGATTCAGCATCGATAATTTTCAGACTGGCAGTGTTTTGGGTGCCAAGAATGGCATTATCCGGATTGGTGATCCGAAACGCGATTTCTTCTGTTCCCTCAAGTTGAGCATCCGGAAAAATGTCAATTGTGAAAGTTTTGGTATTTTCGCCTGGGTTAAAGGTGAGTTCAGGAGAGAAATTGGGGGCAACGCTCCAATCTGTTCCGTAAGTCGCTGAACCAGTAGGAGGTTCTAGGTACACCCGGGAAAAGTTGTTTAGATTCCCAGTGCGAGTGAGGGTAATTTGTTTCTGAACGCCTCCTGTGCGACTTTCATTGACTTTGTAAGTAGCTTCGGAAAAATTAATTGTAGGAGGCCCCTGAGCATCAAGAATTTGCAAAGTGGCAGTGTTTTGCGTGCCGATATTAATATTAACTCCCCCATTGGCGATCCGAAACGCAATTTCTTCTGTTCCCTCAAATTGGCCGTCCGGTAAGATGTCAATTGTCAAATTTTTGCTATTTTCGCCTGGGTTAAAGGTGAGTTGAGGAGAGAAATTGGGCGGAACGTTCCAATCTATTCCCAAAGTAGCTGAACCAGTAGGACGTTCTAGCCACACCGTGGAAAAGTTGCTTAGATTCCCAGTGCGAGTGAGGGTAATTTGTTTCTGAACGATTCCTGTGCTGCTTTCATTGACTTGGTAAGTAGCTGGGGAAAAATTTACCGTGGGAGGAAGATCAAAAGGTTGCTCGTTAGATGGCGGTATGGTGTTACCCCGGTTAACAACAGTGGCATCCGGTGCATTGAGGCCGTTGTAGTTACTATCCGCACTAACAGCAGGGGCAGTCACAATCTGATAAGTCTTATCGCCGTCAAATACTCGATCGTTCACACCCGTTATCGTAATCGGCTGCCACTGATCCCAATTAGCAGAATTGAAGGTAATCGATTCCGTCGAAATTACTCCCTCTGCCTCATTGCTGCTACGCAAACCAATTCTCACATCGGCAGTCGGTGGGCGGTTGAGTCTGATGGTGAATTGGTCTGTGCCACCAGCTTCTGTAGTTACTAATCCCGATGCCGGACTAATAACAATGCCTGGACTTCCAAGTATTGGCGTCGGCGTCGGAGTACCAGTTGTCGGCGGCGTCGGCGTCGGAGTGCCAGTTGTCGGCGACGTCGGCGTCGGAGTACCAGTTGTCGGCGGCGTCGGCGTCGGAGTACCAGTTGTCGGCGGCGTCGGCGTCGGAGTACCAGTTGTCGGCGGCGTCGGAGTTGGAGTACCAGTTGTCGGCGGCGTCGGAGTGGGAGTACCAGTTGTCGGCGGCGTCGGCGTCGGAGTACCAGTTGTCGGCGGCGTCGGAGTGGGAGTACCAGTTGTCGGCGGCGTCGGAGTGGGAGTACCAGTTGTCGGCGGCGTCGGAGTGGGAGTACCAGTTGTCGGCGGCGTCGGAGTGGGAGTACCAGTTGTCGG
>NZ_JAUBQW010000247.1:0-3695 GCF_036701485.1 Microcoleus sp. Pol11C3
CAGACGTTGGCGCTTTCGCGCTGCTGTAAGGTTGTTGTCATTTGTTTATGATTGCTTTATTTGGTTTTCAATGTTCGGATGATGTTTCTATTATTAACGGTATCGTTAACGTTTGTAAAGGGGTTTAGCGACAGTTAAACTGATGACTGCGATTAGGAAAGCTGATGAAAGGAGAGAGGGGCGTAGCTTGCGGGGCGGTACGCCATCGCCAGAAGTTTTGTTAAGAAAGTTGAGGGTTTTGCTTTCTGTGGGTCAGCTCGTGATACCTTTCTAAAACCTGAAAGCGGGAAAGTCCGGTGCAATTCCGGCGCTGTGCCGCAACTGTAAAAGTCAGAATGCCGATTTCGGGGGCGCTTTGTGGGCGTTTACTTTTGGATTCCCTGCGTAGCACGGGGAGGAGATTATTTGTTAGCTTTGACTGATTTGCCGACTTGTCCGGGTTTATTTTACGGTTCCCAAGCCCGAGACGGAGTTTTATCGAGAATGCGGATTCCGGGGGGAATTTTAAACGCGCAGCAGTGTTGGACGATCGCCGATTTGGCAGATCAATACAGTACCGGCTGTTTGCAAGTGACCAATCGGGCAAATTTGCAAATCCGAGAAGTGCACTCGGAAATTCCCCCGGAAGTCTGGAACCGCTTGCAAGAATTGGGTATAGCGTCTCGCCGCGTTGAAGTTGACCCGATTCGCAATATAATGGCAAGTCCGACAGCAGGGATCGATCGCCAGCAGTTACTAGATACTCGCCCGCTAGTGAAAGCTTGGGATGATTACCTGCAAACGCATCCCGAATTGTCGGAACTTTCGCCTAAGTTCAGCATTGGCTTGGATGGCGGGGAATCGGTTTCGATCCAGGCTTTACGCAACGATATTTTATTAGCTGCATTCGGTCGTTCAACCCAATCAGAAATCGTTTTTCGGCTGCATTTAAACAGCGATACAGGGATTTTAATCCAACAATCGCAATGTATTTCAGTCTTAGCCGCCCTTGCTAGCGCGTATCTTGAATACACAAAAAATCGGCCTCGAATTGATGGCAAAAAACCGCGTTTGCGTCACCTGCTGGCAGATTGGGGCGCTGAAATTTATTTAGAAAGGGTACAGCAGAATTTACCATTTTTATTGCAATACACATCTTGCACCTTTCCCAAAAACAGGCAAGATGCCTGTTCCACAAAGAGTGAATTTCCTTGTGGGGTGGGCATCTTGCCCGCCCGATCGATCGACTCATCTGCAAGGGCGATCGGACAATCCCGACATCTCGGCATCCACCCTCAGCGACAGCCGGATTTCTCGTACATAGGAATTGCGCTGCCTCTGGGTAGGCTAGAATCAAAGCAACTGCGGAAATTGGCAAATTTAGCCCAAAATCTAGCCAGCGGTACCCTGAGACTTACGCCGTGGCAAAATCTGTTGATTTCTGATATCCCCAACTCCCAGCTTTTTGAGATCGAACAGCAAATCGCCGATTTGGGACTGCACTCGTCAGCGACTCGCCTAGATTCGTGCTTAGTGGCTTGTGCCGGCAGCAGCGGCTGTGCGTCGGCGGCCACAGATACTCAAAGTCACGCCTTAGCAATGGTGAGGGATTTAGCGCAAAAATTGACGATCGACCTGCCGATTAACATTCATTTCAGCGGTTGCCAAAAGTCCTGCGCCCAGCACCAGCCAATTGATATCACGCTGGTGGGAATTCAGATTGAGCGAGGAGACGAGACGATCGAAGGTTACGACATTTATGCGGGTAGAAAAGATTTGCCCTTCGGACGACAAATTTTTCAGGCGGTGAGTGCTGCCGAGATGCCCGGTGCGATCGAACAAATGTTGCGGGTGTATCAGCGGTTTCGAGAGCCTGTGGAGTCATTTGGTGAGTTTGTTGATCGGCAGGCGATCGACCAATTGCAGGAGTTGTTGAGCATCGAAAATTGGAATTGAAAGTGAAAAAATATCCAATAAAAACAGACAAATTTTAAGCATTTCTCTTTCTATCTCTCTTGAGATTTCTTCCTTCGCGTCCTTCACGCCTTCGCGGTTCCCTCAAAAAATCTATTTCACAAATTCCACAAAATTCCCATAGCAGTTTTAAACAATGATTGACTACATTCGAGACGGAACAGAAATCTACATTAAATCTTTCGCCACAATTCGAGCCGAAACAGATTTGTCAAACTTGTCGCCCGATTTAGAATCGGTAGCCGTGCGACTAATTCACAGTTGCGGCATGACCGATATTGTTGCAGATTTAGCAGCTTCGCCCGGGGCCGCAACCTGCGGACGCCAAGCCCTCTCAGCAGGTGCGCCCATCCTGTGCGATGCCCGGATGGTGGCCGAAGGCATCACTCGCAAACGCCTTCCCGCTGACAATCCGGTGATTTGCACCCTCTGGCATTCCGAAATCCCGGAGTTGGCGCGGCAAATCGGAAATACTCGATCGGCCGCGGCCCTTGATTTATGGCTGGACAACTTGCAGGGTGCGGTTGTGGCAATTGGCAATGCTCCGACAGCTTTGTTCCGACTGCTGGAAATGCTGGATGCCGGAGCACCCAAACCGGCTTTAATTCTGGGTTTCCCGGTAGGATTTGTCGGGGCCGCCGAATCCAAAGCCGAACTGGCCGCCAACAGTCGGGGAGTGCCATTTATTACGTTGCACGGGCGGCGCGGTGGCAGTGCAATGGCAACGGCGGCCGTGAATGCGTTAGCGAAAAAGGATGAATTATGACTAAGGCGAATGGTAAATTGTACGGTTTGGGTATTGGCCCTGGCGATCCTGAGTTGATTACTTTGAAAGCTTATCGGATTTTGCAATCGGTGCCGGTGATTGCCTATCCGGCGATGGAAAATGGTAAGGTGCTGGCGCGGGCGATCGTCGCTGATTATCTGCGCCCGGAGCAAATTGAGATTCCGATGCCGTTGCCTTTTAGTCCGACGCGATCGTCTCAACCTTATTATGATATTGCTGCCGAGAAAATTGCCGCCCATCTGAGCGAGGGACAGGATGTGGCGGTGCTATGTGAGGGCGAACCTTTTCTCTACGGCTCGTTTATGTATCTATTCAACCGTTTGTCGGCGACCTTTACCACTGAAGTTGTGCCGGGAATTTCTTCGACAATGGCCAGTGCGGCTGCGTTGGGAGTGCCACTGACTTATCGTAACGATGTGTTAAGTATTATGCCTGCGACGCTGGATGCTGAGGTTTTGCGCGATCGACTGGCGGTTGTTGATGCTGCTGTGATTATTAAACTGGGGCGACATTTTGCGAAAGTCCGGGACGTACTGATTGAGTTGGGACAGTTCGATCGAGCACTGTATATAGAACGCGCCACTATGCCGAATCAGCGAATTCGGGCGATCGCAGAGGTCGAACCCGCTGAAGTTCCCTATTGGGCTCTCATTATGATACCCAGCCAGCAAAAGTCTGTATCTTAATATTTCCATGCCTGAAGGCGACGCGCTTCCAGGCTTTACCTACTTTTTTGTGCATTCTTACATCTTTATCCAGTTTTCTTCATATGGATAACTTAACCTTATAACTTTCATCAGTTAATCTGTTGTTAAAATACTTTACAAACCTTAGAATATGCTTTATGTTTATTTACATGGCGGAACACAAAGCCGTCACGAACATTGAAAACCAAATAAAGCAATCATAAACAAATGACAACAACCTTACAGCAGCGCGAAAGCGCCAACGTCTG
>NZ_JAUBQW010000020.1:0-61124 GCF_036701485.1 Microcoleus sp. Pol11C3
ATCTTGCACTTTATTCTCGATCGCGCGCTCAAAACCCAGGCTACCTCAAGTGCGATCGATATATTCAGCAAGCCCTACTTAATTCTGTCGGCTCTGGAAATAGCGATCGCCTCTAGGGGCAGTTATACAAAATATAAACATTGTGTCATGCGTAATATCGTTTCCGGTTGCATCGGAATAATAAAATCGAGTCAACCGTTAACACTCAACCATTCAGTTTTTCAACCCCTCCTTCAACAGTCAACAGTCAACAGTCAACAGTCAACAATCACCTGACGGTGCAACCGGAATTGATATAAGTCCTAGCGGCTTCTCTTAATTTTTATTGATTGGCTGGGGGAACTGCGGGGATGAAATCATCATTTATCCAAGGGCGTTGATAAATCCTGCTTTGAACCGCTATATAGCGCGTCTAAATGAAGGGTCTCATTGAGCGAGTAGAGACGTTGTCTGCTACGTCGGTTTAGTCTCCAATAAATGCGTTAATTCCTACGCTCTCCCTTTAGGCTAAAGGAATTTCAATAATGAACTCTGTCCCAACACCCTGTTCTGAAAAGCAACTCAGTTGACCACAATGTTTTTCTACAACAATCTGATGACTAATTGATAAACCCAATCCCGTACCTTTTTCTGCTGGCTTGGTTGTAAATAGATAATCAAATATTTTAGTGCGTACCTCTTCCGGCATTCCCAAACCGTTATCTTTAATGTGAATCATGGCAATATTTCGCTGGCGGTCAACTTCAGTGCAAATCATAATTTGTCTGGGATTTACTTGAATTTGTTCCAAATTTTGCTTCAGAAGAGAATCTTCTAAAGCATCAATGGCATTAGCAATAATGTTAATAAATACCTGATTTATCTGTCCGGGGTAGCACGGTACTAGAGGTAAATTTCCATATCCTTTAACGACTTCTATTTTCGGACGTGTATCATTTGCTTTTAATCGATGTTGTAGAATTAGTAATGCACTGTCAATCCCTTCATGCAGGTTAGCTTCTACTTTTGATGTACTATCAGCGCGGGAAAAAGTTCTTAAAGATACACTTATTTGACGAATTCGTTCTACGCCCACTTTCATGGATGAAATAAGCTCGGGTAAGTCTTGTATGAGATACTCTAAATCCACTTCTTCGGCACGAGTTGCAATCGCTGCACCTGGAGAGGGAAACTGTTGCTGATAAAGATGAACAATTTCTAATAAATCTTGAATATAAGTTTCAGCATGAGTCAGGTTTCCCTTGATAAAGCCTACTGGATTATTAATTTCATGAGCCACTCCAGCCACTAATTGACCGAGGGTAGACATTTTTTCGCTTTGGATTAATTGGAGTTGAGCTTGTTGTATGGTCTGTAGAGCTTGTTTTAGTTCAGAGGTTCGGTCTTCAACTCGTTTTTCTAATTCTTGATTCAATTGTTGTAAAGTTTTTTCTAAAGTCGTTTTTTCTTCAATTTTTTGTTGGAGCAATTGATTTTTGCTTGCCAGATCTTTGGTCAAGTTTCGCAACTCTAAATGAACTTGAATTCTAGCTAATACTTCTTCTTTTTGAAAGGGTTTAGTGATATAATCTACAGCCCCAAGGCTCAAACCTTTGACTTTTTGATCGGTGTTGCCAAGAGCGGTCATAAAAATGATCGGGATTCCTGAAGTTGACGGGTTACTTTTCAGTCGAGAACAAGTTTCAAATCCGTCAATTCCCGGCATCATTATATCTAATAAAATTAAATCGGGGGTGATATATTCTATTTTTTGCAGCGCACTTTCTCCATCTTGAGCTACTAAAACTTCTAGCCCTGCTTCATCTAAAACGTTAAATATAACACCTAAGTTTGTAGGATTATCATCTACAATTAAAATGGTGTTTTTTGAAAAAGACAAATTATTCATAAATGTTTAGCCTTCTCCTTGGTTTTTTAATTATAGGCCGCGTGGCGTTCTGACTATCTAAGCTGCGAGTTTGCAGAGCCAATCAGCAGGATTTTTCAAATATAAGCTGCGTAGCGTTCTGACTATCTCAGGGGCGGAAAAAAAGTAATTTTGTTCCCTTGGTGTATCATCATATTATAGTTCAGCGAGGATGCCAAGCAATGTAATCTTTTTTATTTTAACGTAAAGTTTTTGTAACACACTCTAGTCTGATAGCTTTCCTATCCCTTTCTCTACAGAAGAGTCCTACGTCTGGTAAAGATTCTATTGCTCTATAGTATAGACAAATACATTATTCCTAAAAAGTTATGTGTACAAATATTGCTAAGTTCCCGAAAATGCCGCTACGCCGTGTCTTAATTCTTCCTTTTGTTTTACAAATCTTTACAGCCGTAGGGTTAACCGGATATTTTTCGTTACAAAACGGACAGAAAGCAGTTAATGATGTAGCAGGACAGTTACGCCGTGAAATTGCCACGAGAATTGAGCAGAATTTGCAAACATATCTTGCTACTCCCCATTTAGTTAATCAAATTAATGCTGATGCTGTTAGTCTGGGTCAATTGAGCATGGAAGATATGAGAGCGTGGGAGCGTCATATTTGGCAACAAAAAAATCGATTTAATAGTGTAAATGGCATAATAATGATCAATGAAAAAGGGGAAGGTATATCTATTGCTAGTAATGATGAAGGAAAGCTAGTAATTCAAGCAACAGAGAAAACAAAGCCGAATCAGATAAAGATGTATTTGGCTGGTAGTCAAGGAGAAAGGCTCAAATTAATCAAGGTCGTTGAAAATTTCGATCCACGAAAAATTAAAGTGTATAAACAGGGCATAAAAGCTGGCAAACCCATCTGGAGTAAAATTCAGTTTGGCGAGCTTATTCCTACTCCTGTAATGGCAGCCAGTCAACCTGTTTTTGACAAAGATGGAAAGGTTCTTGGTGTCTTGTCAGCAACTCTACGTTTATCCCTGATCGGGAATTTTTTGCAAACCTTAAAAGTTGGGAAAACGGGACAGACTTTTATTATTGAGCCGACTGGAATGCTAGTTGCTACTTCCACATCAGAAAAACCATACCGAAATCAGCAACGATTTCCAGCTATTGACAGCAAAGATATTTTAACCAAAGCTACTGCTAAATATTTAACAGAGCAATTTAACAATCTCAATTATATTAAAAGTTTTCAGCAGTTAGATTTCTCACTAAATGGGAAAAAACAATTTGTACAAGTTGTCCCTTTTCAAGATGGTAAAGGTATTGATTGGTTAATTGTCATTGCAGTCCCAGAAAATGATTTCATGGAACACATTAATGCCAGCAGAAATACCACAATTTTATTATGTCTTTTGGCACTATTTTTGGCAACTGTTTTGGGAATTGTGACTTCTGAATGGATAGCCCGACCGATTCGGCGTTTGGGTAAAGCCACAAGCGCGATCGCTGGTGGTGACTTTGAGCAAAAAGTAACTACTTCCTCCGTTCAAGAAATCAGGGATCTAGCGACTTCTTTTAATTTAATGAGCCAGCAACTCAAGCAGTCTTACGCACAATTAGAAGATTATTCGAACTCCTTAGAACAAAAAGTTGCAGAAAGAACCCAAGCATTAGAGCAAGAAATGCGCGATCGCCAACAGATCCAAGAAACACTCCGGCAAAGCGAAGAAAGATATCAATTAACGCTAGAAAGCGTGAATGAGGGCATCTGGGACTGGCGAATTCAAACAAACTCCATCTATTTTTCACCCCAATGGAAAGCGATGCTAGGCTATCAAGATAGCGAAATTTTAAACCTATTTAGCTCTTGGAAGATACTGGTTCACCCCGATGATTTACACCCGGTATTAGACTCTTTCGCAGACTTTTTAAAAAATGGAAGTAACGAACCTTATAGTTGGGGATTTCGGATGCGACACAAAAACGGTAGCTACAGGTGGATACTATCGCGAGGTCGAGTTGTCGAGCGGGATGCGGAAGGCGAACCTTTACGTTTAGTCGGTTCTCACACCGATCTGACCGATCGCAAACAAGCAGAAATAGAATTGCAAATAGCCAAGGAAGCTGCCGACGCTGCGAACAAAGCCAAAAGCGAATTTTTGGCAAACATGAGCCACGAACTTCGCACACCCCTCAACGGGATTTTAGGCTATGCTCAAATCCTCATGCGTTCAAAAAACTTAGACAATCAAGAGGTAAATAGTCTAAAAATTATTTATCAATGTGGCTCTCATTTGCTCACTTTAATTAACGACATCCTCGACTTTTCTAAAATCGAAGCTAGGAGAATAGAACTTTACCCGACGCAATTTCATTTTTGGGCATTTTTAGAAGATGTCAGCCAAATCTTTCGCCTCAGATCGGAACAAAAAGCCATCAGTTTTATTTGTCAATTTGACTCTTCCTTACCCACCAACGTGCAAGGGGATGAAAAACGCTTAAGGCAGATTTTAATTAATCTCTTAGGTAATGCTGTAAAATTTACCGATCGAGGGGGCGTTACCTTCAAAGTTCAACTTATAAAATCAGTACCCTTAGAAACCAACCCTAATGAATTAAATGCCATCAACTCTATCCGCTTTCAAATTGAAGATACTGGAGTGGGGATCGGCGAAGAGAAAATGCAGAAAATCTTTCAACCTTTTGAACAGGTAGGCAATACCGATAAGATGTCAGAAGGAACAGGTTTGGGATTAGCAATTACTTTAAAAATCATCGAAATGATGGGTGGCAGTATTCAAGTTAACAGTCAGTTAAATGCTGGCAGCCAATTTTGGTTTGATTTAGATTTACCTTCTGCTAGTAAATGGGAATCGGCCATTCAGCTACAAGCTGCGATCGCTGGCTATCAAGGAACTAAACTGAAAATTCTCGCAGTTGACGATCAGTGGGAAAATCGATCTGTGCTCGTTCATTTGTTAACACCCCTTGGCTTTGAAGTGCTAGAAGCTACGAATGCCAAAGAAGCTTTAAAACAAGTCAATTGTGGCGATTTTAATGCTATTATTACTGATTTAGTAATGCCAGAAATGGATGGTTTCGAGTTAGTAAGCCGTCTCCGCTCTCAACCTAAGTTTAAAGATTTAGTCATTATCGTTTCTTCAGCTAGCGTGTTTGAAGCTGACCAGCATAAGAGTTTAGATATGGGCGCAAATGCTTTTTTACCTAAACCCGTACAGGCGGCTGAGTTATTTGTATTGCTACAAAAGCATTTAAGGATATCTTGGGTATATCAAGAGTCATCTCACCTCAATCAAAATGTCAATCAATCCGTGCGATCGGATTCCGCTTCTTCGTTAGTACCACCACCAGATGAAGAACTGGTAATTTTATACGATTTGGTTATGAGAGGTAATTTAAAAGCCGTGACTCAACAAGTTGAACATTTTAAAAATTTGGATGCAAAATATATTCCCTTTGCCGAACGGGTAGGTGAATTGGCTGCAAGCTTTCAGGAAAAACAATTACGGTTATTTATGAACGATTATAAAACCGACAAAAAAAATTAAATTGATGGTTAAAAATAACGCGATAATAATATTTTAATTATAAGCCTATAAACCGCGTAGCGTTATGACTATCTAAGGGGCGAGAAAAAAAGTAACCTTGTCCAAAAAAACATCCTAGTTCTCGAATAATTTCTATTTGTTCTTGAGTTTCCAATCCTTCAGCAACAATTTCCATATTTAAATTTTTACCTAATAATATAATTGTTTGAATTAAACTTGTATCGTTGGGATTTCGAGCCAAGTTTTGCAAAAAGGAACGATCGAT
The DNA here is from genome assembly GCF_036701485.1 of Microcoleus sp. Pol11C3. NCBI lineage: Bacteria > Bacillati > Cyanobacteriota > Cyanophyceae > Oscillatoriales > Microcoleaceae > Microcoleus > Microcoleus sp. Pol11C3. The sequence goes on from NZ_JAUBQW010000020.1 coordinate 5,702, forward strand.
TTTTAAAGTATCAATTGGCAACTCTTTGAGTAAACTTAATGAAGAGTAGCCAGTACAAAAATCATCGATACATATACCAACACCCATAGCTTTTAAAAATTCAAAGTTAAAACTTGTTGTTTTTAATAGACAACTTTCAGTAATTTCTATATTTAAAGTGTTTTTATTTATCCCAGTTTGTTGTAAAATATCTGCAATTTTTTCCAAGCAATTAACTTGCTGGAATTGAATAGGAGAAAAGTTAACGTTCACTTTCAAAGGCAGGTCAGGCAATTCCTCTTGCCAACGTCTTAACTGGCTGCAAGCTTCCTGTAAAATCCACCAACCTAAAGGATTAATTAATCCTGTTTCTTCAGCAACAGGGATAAATTGATCGGGTGAAATCATGCCTTTGGGATGATTCCAGCGGATTAAAGCTTCAAAACCTTTAATTTCTTCAGTAATGAGGGAAACAATAGGTTGATAGTACAAGCAAAATTCTTGTTGAGAGATCGCTTTTCGCAAGTCTTGCTCCAGTTCGAGGCGTGCGATCGCATCCGCTTGCATCTGTGGATCGAAAACCTGATAGTTACCACTTCCCTGCTTTTTGGCTCGATACATCGCAATATCCACATCTCTAAGGATATCCATCGGGTGTTGATAATTTATTGCACTAGAAGTTATACCAATACTCGCTTCTACGATAGCTTCATATTCATTAAAATTAAATGGTAACTTAAACTGTTCTAATAATTTTTGAGCGACTAAAGTTCCGGTTTCTGTTTGTAGTAAAATAACAAATTCATCCCCACCCATTCGCGTTGATATTTGGCAAGGTTTTAAACACCCTTGCATCCGCTTGGCTACGCACTTTAGTAGCTCGTCTCCTGCTAAATGTCCTAGGCTATCATTTATAATTTTAAAACGATCTAAGTCAACAAACAAAACAGAATAACTTGTATTTGCTGCAATTAATTCATGCAATTTCTTAATCAACCAGTCTCGATTTGGCAAACCTGTTAAGGAGTCATGGAAGGCATTATGCTCCAATTGAGATTGACTTCTGTACAAGTCTTGCAGCGTTCGAGAAAGTTCTGCTGTTCGTTCTTTGACTCGAATTTCTAATTCTTGATTTAGCTGTTTTAACTCTGCACGAGCCTTATCATGTTCAGCAATTTCTTGCAATAAATGCTGATTTTTAGCTTCAATAATTTGAGTTAAATGTCGCAGCTCCAAATGAGTTTTAATTCTCGCTAAAACCTCTTCTTTTTGAAAAGGTTTAATAATATAATCTACGGCTCCTAAAGATAAACCTTTGACAACATTATCGGTTTCCGAAAGAGCCGTAATAAAAATTACAGGAATTTGACTCCATAAGGGGTTTGCTTTCAAGCGTTCATAAGTTTCAAAGCCGTCTATTCCGGGCATCATTATATCTAATAAAATTAAGTCGGGAATCACATAATTTATTTTTTGAATAGCACTTTCTCCATCTTGAGCTACCAAAACCTCAAAACTAGCTTCACTGAGGAAATCCGCTAAGATTCCTAAATTAGCAGGGACATCATCCACTACCAAAATAGTATTTGAGTAAGACATTAAATTTTTCATAAATTTATTTCCTTGTATTGAGTGAGCATTTCCAAGATTTTTTTCTCTTGAAACTCTTTAGCTAACTGCCGCAATTTTGACGCAAAAGACATATATTTTGGATCGGTTTCTTCAAGAACTTCTGTCTGTTTTATAATCTCTTTCAAATTACCTCGCAAAGCCAAATTCAACAGTTTATCTAATGCTTCTGGAGGAGGAGGAACAATTTTATCGTAATTGGGTTTCCTTCCTGAAGGCATCAATGATGCAGCTTCATAAATCCACTCTATTTGTAAATGAAGTTCTAACTTTTCTAAAAGTTCTTCAGCTTGAACTGGTTTGGCTAAAAAATCAACTGCTCCAGCTTGTAAGCTTTGATTTTGGTCTGTTTCAAAAACACTCGCCGAAGAAACAATTATTTTAATATCTTTTAATTCTAAGCTTGTTTTCCAGTATTCCATCAATTGAAATCCATCCATTTCTGGCATAACTAAATCTGTAATCACTAAATCTGGTTTAGCCTGAGTTGCTATGTTCAATCCTTGTTTACCGTTAGTCGCTTCTATTACTTCAAATCCTAGAGGAGTCAGTAAATTAACAATTACCGAGCGATTTTCCCAACGATCGTCAATCACGAGAATTTTTTGGGGATTTCCTTTAAATCCAATAATTTTACCTTTGTCAGTTTGAGAGCTTGTATTAACCCACTCTGTGGCTTCTAATAAATCTAAATCAAACCCAAAAATACTGCCCATTTGTAATTGACTCGTGACTTGAATGGTACTACCCATTAATTGAATAATTTTTTGAGTGATTGCCAGTCCTAATCCCGTTCCTTCTGCTTGATTTTTGCGAGATCCAACTTGTTCAAAAGGTAAAAATATTTTGGCGATTTCTTCGGGTTTAATTCCTACTCCTGTATCTTTGACACTGAAGCGAATTTTATAGAGAGTTTGATGGGAAAAATTAATATTTTTTTCAATTGAACTGACACTAAAACTTATTTCTCCTATTTTGGTAAATTTGATGGCGTTACCAATAAGGTTAATTAATGCTTGTCGCAAGCGTTTTTCGTCGGCGTGAATGGCAATGGGTAAATCGGGATCGGGTTGGTAGCTAAATTTGAGACTTTTTTGTTCGGCGCGAATGCGACAAATTTCGGCAACGGCCTGTAGAAAAGCGGGAAAATGAAATTCTGTAGGGTAGAGGTCCATTTTCTGAGCTTCTATTTTAGAAAGATCGAGAATATCGTTAATTAAAGTTAGCAAGTGAGAACCACATTGGTAGATAATTTCAACGCTATTTTGTTCGTGTTCTCCTAGTTTTACAGAACGTTTGAGGATTTGGGCATAGCCTAAGATCCCGTTGAGTGGGGTTCGCAGTTCGTGACTCATGTTAGCCAAAAATTCGCTTTTGGCTTGGTTTGCATTTTCTGCGGCTTCTTTAGCCGCATAAATTTCTTGTTCGGCACGTTTGTATTCGGTAATGTCTTCTACTGTACCTTCGTAGTAGAGAATATGGTCATTTTCATCACAAATAGCGCGAGCATTTTCTGAAATCCAAATAATACTACCGTCGCGGCGATAAACTTGAGATTCAAAGTCGGCAACACTGCCGCGATCGCTTATAATTTTTATGAATTCTTCTCGGCGGTTGGGATCTATATAAAGTTGTTGGTTAATATTGGTTAATTTGCTAATGAATTCGCCAGGAGAATTATAACCATAAATTTCAGCCAAGGCTGGATTAGCGCTAAGATATGCGCCGGCTGGCGTAAATTGGAAAATTCCATTAATTGAATTGTTAAAAATGCTGCGATATTTGGCTTCAGCAGCTTGCAATTCTTTTTCAAATTGCTGCCGCTTTTTGCTGTTGCTGACCAAAGCTATAAAAACGTAAGTAACTACCGCTAATACTAGCAGTGCAAACCCGATGATTTGATATTTTCTACCCCCTAACTGATTCAGTCGCTGTTCTAATAAACGATCTAAAAGTGGAAAAGCTTTATCGTAAAGTTTTAATTGGGACTCTAGGGCAGTTTCGGCTGTAGCTCTATATACGAATGGCTGTAAGTTGATGATATTGGCATTAATGATATCTTTGTCGAGTAAGTCAATAAATCTTTTGATATTCTTGAAATTTTCGCGCACGCTAGTGGATAGCTGCCGCTGAATTTGCGGATTAGCATTAGCAGAAATTTGCAAGCCTCTTTCCACTGCTTGTATAGGGGGTGCAATTAGACTCCGAATAATCAAAAGTTTTGCTCGATCGCTGTCTGTAATTCTTTGTTTAGCGTGTTGAGCGGCGATCTTTGCACCGATATCTTTAGCTTGAGCCGTATTTTCTATCGTTAATGGTAGCTGCGTGACCACGGTATCCATTAAATAATAACTGTCTAAAGATGGGTCGAGAATGAGATTAGAAACATCTCCGATGTGTGCAATTAAATCGAGGATATGGTTAACAACAGTTGTATGTGCTTGCCAGCTTTGGGTAGGAGATAAGTTTAATTTTTGCTTTTTTAATTGCTGCCAGTTGCCATTAATGGAAGTTTTGAGCGCTAGCCATTGCGGGCTAGCTGTAAATTGGGGCAATAGCTGTTTTTCCACGGCATTGAGGTTTTGGATTGCCGTCTCGATCTTTTCTGTTGCCGTGGCGATCGCAGGGGCTAAAGACTTGTCCCCATTTAAATATTGATTAACTTGCGTGCGGTGTTCAATAACAGCGACAAGCAAATTTTTCAAAGGATAGTTATAAGCCAAGCCGAGTTTTTCTTTTTGAGTACATTCAATTTTACTATCAATTTCAGCAAGTAATTGATAAACTACCAGAGCAAAAGGAAATATAAAAATCAACAACAACGCAATTAAATTTATGGGTTCTGCCAGGCGCTGGTGTAGGTGTTTGTTCATAATGTAATAAGTAATGAGTAATGATTTATTTTAAAATAGCTATTATTAAGATAATTATCAATCGGCGCTCTAACCTCATGGTAGAGTTTGACAATTTCTTTAGTAGTTGTTTGTCAATTATGTAAAGATACATACCCCCTTATTCCTACACCCACAAAAATATTTAGGATAAAAGGTGGAACCAAGATGAGACCTAACGAAACTTTGGGAGTGGCAGTCCTTCACTAACTGATTGAGACTTTTTTAGAATTTGCCCAGCAGGTACTTGATTAATATCAATATTACGCTGTCTTTTGCCGAATATCTATTCTAGTTGAACGAAGATGCTAACAATGTTATCTTTATTACATTACATTAAAATTAATGTAACAGGCTCTAGTCCTACAACTATTCTATCCTCTTCTCTACGGAAGACTCCTACCTTTGGTAAATATTCTATTGTTCGAGACGATAGAGTATAGCAATCCTCGCATCAGTTTCAATAACTGGTTAACAGGTTCCCAGGAAGAGCCTGGAAACCGATGTCACTCTTGCTCTGCCTCGGCGGAGACTATGGAAGCAGAGCTTCCGGATATGCGTTACCAGGCTCTTCCTGGTAACGAGTATAATCATTTAGGATTGCTATAGTACATTTGTTGACAAAAATTTATGTATAGAATTGTTGCTAACTCTCAGAAAAAGACCGCTCTCCCGTATCTTACTTCTATGACTTACGCATTGACAAAATGTTTATATTTTGTATAACTTCCCCTAGAGGCGATCGCTATTTCCAGAGCAGACAGAATTAAGTAAAATTACTCAAGTTGTCATTGGGAGCAGAAACATTAGACATTTCCGGAAAAGGTGAATCACCTACTGGGACAGAATTGTGCAGAATACGCAAAGCCAGTTGACTTCACCTCGATTTGACGACAGTATCAGGATGAGAAGCAATTCTAGTTAAAAAATAGTCCAGAAATAGCGCTTAGTTTAGTCGTTTTTTTGATAATGATGAGGGAGAGTCTACATCATCAAACGATCGGTAAAGCTATTGAGTAGAGGATTGATATTGCTGGGGCGATCGCCCTTCCTTCCCTCGCATTCAAACAAACTTAGCTACAATAAGCTATACTGTGCTCGGCGACTCCCCAAATCGAACAATTTGCCGTGGTTTATGTCTAACTCCTCCCTCCTCATCCCTGGTTCGACTCTCGAAAAACGCTACCGAATCCTCCGCGAATTGGGCCGGGGCGGCTTCGGGCGCACTTACCTTGCCGAAGACATCAACCGCTACAACGAACATTGCGTGCTCAAAGAGTTTTCTCCGGTGGTGCACAGCCCGAAAGCTGCCGAATTGTTCGATCGCGAAGCGAGTATGCTTTACAACCTCCAACACCCGCAAATCCCCCGGTTTCGAGAACTCCTGCGAACGGATTTGGGAGGGAATCCATCTTTATTTTTAGTACAAGATTATATCAAGGGTCAAACCTACGAAGAAATATTGATATGGCGCCAGCAACAAGGTAAAGATTTTAGCGAAGCTGAAGTTACTCAACTGCTATTTCAGCTTTTACCAGTTTTAGAATACATCCACTCAAAAAATTTAATTCACCGCGATATTTCCCCGGATAATATTATTCAGCATGATGCTGACAAACTACCATTTTTAATTGATTTCGGTTCTGTTAAGCAAATTGCAGCCAATGCCGTACTTCAGTTTAACGGACAATCGGATACGGCGATCGGCAAACAGGGTTATTCGCCAGCCGAACAAATGCGACTGGGGAAAGTTTCTGCCGCTAGCGATTTATACGCTTTAGCCGTCACGGCTTTGGTACTGTTAAGCGGCAAAAAGCCTCAAAAATTGTACGATATTAACGGCAAAACTTGGGATTGGCGATCGCACGTCAGTGTCAGCTCAAATCTCGGCACTGTGTTGGATAAGATGTTAGCAGAACAACCGGGCGATCGCTACCAATCTGCAAAAGCAGTCCGCGAAGCACTCAAAGATCCAAAACTCTCTCAAATTGGCATTATAATTTCCCAAATGGTGACAATGAACTTTGTCGGCCGCCCTTTCAAAAACACCCCTCAAACTGCTACCAATAATCATACTCCTGTTCACCAAACTCCTCAAATTGTCAACAACAACAACAACAGCACATTCAAGTTAATTCCTTGGAAAACCATAGGGAGTTTAAGTGTGATTTTGGTGCCGGGAATCTTAGCTTTTAGTGTAGTCAAATCGGGTTTCACGTTGCCCAAATTGCCGGATTTACCTAAATTTTCTTCCCGCCAGCAACCTCCCGATACATCCTTAGAGGAAGCCGAAATAATTCGTCAAGAAAAGATTGGTAAACGGCGCAAAAATCTCAACATTAATCAAGATACATTCTATCAAAAAGTTGATGAATTATATTACAATAAATATCCCGAATTCCAAGGTCGTACCTTGACAGAAAAGCCAGAAGATGCTGAGATTAGGCGGAAATGGTATGAAGTTGCTGAGGATTTACTGGACAAGTTGGAGAAAGGAGGAGAGTTGTGAAATTTAAGAGAGAATAAGAGTGATTGAACCGCAGAGGGCGCAAAGAGCGCAGAGGGAGAAGGAAAAGGGCAAAAAAAGAGAGGAAGAGAAAGAGAACTTTATCTGGTTTAATACAAATTGGTATAGACAACGCACTTTTAGTTTATTGCAAAATGGATTCTATTCAACTTACAGGAATTCGCTGTTACGGATATACGGGCTATCTGCCTGAAGAGCAAGTTTTGGGGCAGTGGTTTGAAGTGGATGTTACTCTCTGGCTGGATTTATCGCAAGCTGGAAAAAGTGATGATATTCAACATACTCTTGATTACCGCAGCGCAATTACTCTGATTCAAAAGCTAGTCAAAGACTCGAAGTTTTTATTAATCGAACGCCTAGCAGATACTATAGCTCAAGCGCTTTTACAACTACCCTTAGTCGAAAAAGTTAAACTACAACTCTCGAAACCTGCTGCCCCCATCCCTGATTTCGGGGGTAGAATTACTCTAGAAATTACTAGAAGTCATTAGTCCTTAGTCCTTAGTCATCAGTCTTTAATCTGCATTAGTTTGTCGCTAATGACTGATGACTGATGACTGATGACTATTGATGAATTACCACTTCAGCAAGTTAAATTCTTCCATGTCTACGGTATTGCGGTTGCGATAAATCGCCAAAACTATTGCCAAACCCACCGCAGCTTCAGCCGCCGCTACCGTAACTACAAACACGGTAAATACTTGGCCCTTAATTTGTACGGGGTCGAGATAATTGGAGAAACCCATCAAATTGAGATTGACAGCATTCAGCATCAACTCGATCGACATCAACACGCGCACTGCATTTCTGCTGGTAATCAAACCGTAAATACCAATACAGAAAAGTGCGGCGGATAATAACAGGAAATACTGGAGTTGCAGTTGCATAAATTTTTTGAGTCTTTCTCAATCAACATTACTACAAGACATAGAGATAGGTGCAGTGCACACCCTACTATAGCGTGTCTAAATCATTCATACAGTAGGGGTAGTGCTCCGTACCTACCTCCGGGCAACCACGGGTAAATTGCCTCTACCTTAATTGTACGAATCATTTAGACTCACTACTTTTACTTAGATTCTGGCGAAGACACATCTCCGGCAGAAACTAATTCGCGAGGTCTTTCCGGCAAACTCAAAGCAGGTGTTTCGGATAGCTTCTTTGACAGTTCATCCGGGAAGAAATCGCGGCGCGCCAAGACAATTGCTCCCACCATTGCCATCAACAAAAACACTGATGCTAACTCGAAAGGCAGCAAAAAGTCGGTGAAGAAATGTTTGGCTATAGTGACGATCGAACTTTCGGCCGGTGCTCCTGTCGTCGCGACAATAGCCCAAGGAGTAGACACCACCATCGTACCCAAAAGCGCAAACAAGCCTACGCAAACTACTGCTGTTGCTACTTGACGCACCCAAGCGTTGGGAATTGTGCGGAACTCTTCTCGCTTGTTCACCAGCATAATCGCAAACAAAATCAAGACGTTAACAGCGCCAACATAAATCAATACCTGCGCTGCTGCTACAAAGTCGGCATTCAGCAACAAGTACAAGCCGGCAATGCTGGTAAATACGCCGCACAGCAAAAAAGCTGAGTAAACGATGTTGGATAACAGCACTACTCCTAATGCTCCTGCAATCATCATTACGGACAATATGCCAAATGAAACAATTTGAACCCCTTCAGCTAGATTCACAATTTTTTATCCTCTGTTAATTGGGCATTGGGCATTGGGCATTGGGCATTGGGCATTGGGCATTGGGCATTGGGCATGGGAAATTTGTTATTTGTTATTAGAAAAACTACTAACAAGTAATCATTAACCATTAACCACTAACTACTAACTACTAACTATGCCCCATGCCCCATGCCCCATGCCCCATTACTTACTTTTCGATAATTTCCTCTGGACGCAGACCGGCGCGGCGATCGGTGTAGGAAACTTCATGCGGGTCGATCGCACCTTTCGGCAAATAAGCGAATTCCCGCAGCGGTGTCACCATCGGGTCATCTGTAACCTTGTAGGGCAAACGTCCGAGAGCCACGTTGTCAAAATTCAATTCATGACGTTCGTAGGTGGCTAACTCATACTCTTCTGTCATCGACAAACAATTAGTCGGACAATATTCTACGCAGTTACCGCAGAAGATACACACTCCGAAATCGATACTGTAGTGCTTGAGTTGCTTCTTCTTAGTTTCTTTGTTAAATTCCCAATCCACTACAGGCAAGTTGATCGGACATACCCGAACACAGACTTCGCATGAGATGCACTTGTCAAATTCAAAGTGAATTCTGCCCCGGAAACGTTCCGAAGGAATTAGTTTCTCGTAAGGATACTGCACCGTAATCGGCCGGCGTCTCATGTGGTCAAAAGTAACAGATAGCCCTTGACCGATATACTTAGCAGCTTGAAGAGTCTCTTTGGCGTATTCGCCTACTTGATTGAGGAATTTTAGCATGGTGTTCTCTCTCTGTACTTGAGTTTTTGGTAATTGCTAATTGATAATAGGTAATTGGTTAACAGCTATTTTTTTTACCTGTTGCCATTTACCTATTATCAATTAACCCCCAAAAGCAAAGGGAAAGGCAAGTTTCAAAGCTGCGGTCAATAGCAAATTAACTAGAGCAACGGGAAGTAAAAACTTCCATCCCAAATCTAGCAATTGGTCGATCCGAACTCGCGGCAGAGTCCACCGGAGCAGAACTGCCAGAAACAGGAAAAAGTAGGCTTTCAACATGGTCATCGTAATGCCCAGCAAGCCAGTAATTACCTGTAACCAAGGAGTCGTCTCGCTCAATCCCAGGGCATTTGTCAGCACTTCGACAGGAATCGGACATTCCCAGCCGCCGAGGTACAAAACTGCTACTAGCAGGCAAGAAAGGACGAGGTTAACGTAGGAAGCGATATAGTACAAAGCAAATTTCATGCCTGTGTACTCAGTCTGATATCCTGCTACCAATTCTTCTTCTGCTTCCGGGAGGTCAAAGGGCAAGCGTTCGCATTCTGCTAATGCTGCAATCCAGAAAATCAGGAAACCAGCAGGTTGCCGCCAGATATTCCAGCCGACAATGCCGTAGCCGGCTTGCTGCTGTACGATGTCGATCGTACTGAGGCTATTGGACATCATCACGACTGCCAATACTGCCAAAGCTAGGGGAATTTCGTAGCTGAGGGATTGAGCCGCGGCTCTGAGTCCGCCGAGGAGGGCGTATTTGTTGTTTGAAGCATAGCCGGACATCAGCAAGCCGATCGGCTGAATGCTAGACAGGGCAATCCACAGAAATATCGCTGTCCCCATATCGGCAATCAGCATATGCTCTCCGAAGGGCACGATTAAGTAGGAGAGAAAAACTGGAATCACCACAATTACCGGCCCTAGGGTAAATAGCAGCGCGTCAGCTTTGGCCGGTACAATGTCTTCTTTGAATACCAACTTCAGACCGTCAGCAACGGGTGCTAAAACTCCCAGAGGGCCGATGAATTCCGGGCCTACCCGCTGTTGAGCGGCGGCGGAAATTTTCCGTTCCAGCCAGACGCTAGTGAGTACCCCGAAAACGGCAGCGACAATCATCAGCAACATTGGCAGCGGTAGCCAAAGCACTTGGGCGATGTCCGCCGGTAAGCCCAAATTCATGAGGGCTTCTACGAAACTTCCTTGTAAGTCAATTCCTGGGTTCATTTGTCCAGCTTTTGAGCGCTCAGCATATAATTTTTCACCCGTCCTTTGTAGGAGTAGGCTTAGAAATCGGGGTCTTTGTAAAGATTTTTAATGCTTTACCGCCTAATAGTATATCGCCCGACAGGCTCCAAGAACTTACAGAGAGGGTGAAATTATTTTTATGTGAGAGCCCAGGTTAGCTAATGGGTTTGCAATTTATGTATGTTGAGTCTGGCAACAAGCTTAGTAGATTTTAGATTTAATGAACATGGAATGCCAAACAAAAGGGCCCAGAGTTAACTCTGGGCCCTTTTAATGCTTTAAAGTAACTTTCAAATGGCTTAAACCATTGATTTTACGTCACTTTTTTTATGGAACTGGGCAGAATCGAACTGCCGTCCAAAATGGGTATTTACCTTCCGATCGTTCACAGGTTTATCCCCTCTAATCCTCGGGGCGGGAACCATCTTTATCCCAAATGGGGGGATTTTCTAGTGATTGCTTTCCTAGCTAGCCGACTAGAAACGTTTAGCTAGGGCATCCGTTGGGGGTTGTTATGCTACCGTTAACGGAGTGAGGTGGCATACACTCTAAACCAAGCTCAAGAAGTTTTTAGGCTACAGCTACGGCTTTGCGAGCGAAAGGAACGATGTTGTTCGCATTTACTATTTTTTTTGAGCCGATATTAACGAGAGTAGACTCCCTCTCGACCTGCATCACGGAGCAGCTTTCGCCACCCTGTCGAAACCATTACAGCCCCTCGTGTGTTCTTTAATTATAGACAATATTTCGTGTTGCGTCAAGTCAAGCGATTTTAGATTTTGGATTTTGGATTTTAGATTTTGGATTGGGGACTAAAGAAACCGGGTTTTTTGCCGTTAATGCGGGCTGTAACCAAGTATCTGGCAAAAAACCCGGTTTCTGACCACCCGTGCGTAATTCCTAATTAATCATGCAAGTTGTCGTCCCAGACGCCGATGTAAATCCGATCGCGCTCGTTGCGTTCGATCATCCCTTCGAGGGAACCCTTCCTAAACGTAAACCGATTACTCCGGCGCTGCTGCACGTCGCCCAAGCCTTGCAAAATCTCCCGGCTGGCCCCGCCCACCATTCCGTTTAAGGCGGTTCGCACCACCAAATCGTCCACCGACTGGGCAAAAGAACCCTCTGTTTGTACTAGCTCGCCCGAATCGCGATCGTAAATGTAGCCGAGAGTAATCCGATTTGGCAATATTTCATAAAGTGCGGTGCGAGTATTCGGCCAATAGCCCCGGGCTTGAGAGTCAGTGGGTTCTCCCAATTGGGATAAAATCTGACTTTCCGGCGTACCAACCGCAAACCCAGGGATTGTGGGAGTCTTCTGATAACTGGTTCCCGGTTGTTCGCTGGGTGCGGGCGATCGATCTGGCGGCAACTCTTTGTCAACAAGTTTTTCCGTTGGTGTGGGTTCGGCAGCTTCGGGAGTTGGGGCTGGTGTTGGAGTTGGGGCTGGTGTTGGAGTTGGGGCTGGTGTTGGAGTTGGGGCTGGTGTTGGAGTTTCAGCAGCGGGCGCTGGAGTTTCAGCAGCAGGTGGCGGAGTTTCTCTGCGAGTCGGCGCTGGCGTTGGTGTCGGCGCGGGAATTGGTGCGGGCCTTGAGCGCGCGTCTGGATCTGCTGGGGCCGAAGTGCGATCGTCCTGGGCCACCGGTGCGGGTTCTGAAGACGGCCGGTTGAGGAAAACCCTAGCAATACCGACAAAACCTGCAACAATAAGTGCGATCGCCACGATCCCCAAAATCCACCAAATCTTGCGGTTGCCTTCCCCAGAAGACACCACAGCAGGCGCTGTTCTGGAACCCGCAGGCGACTGAGGCCCGTGTCCCGGAATCACCGCCACCGTGGGCCCGGTGTCCGGCGACGCAGCACCATGAGGCTGCCCGTGCAGCAGCGACAGCCACTCATCCACGCTAGCAGGGCGATTTTGAGCTTCTACCGTCATCCCCCGCATCACCGCAGAGCTGACAGCCGCACTTAGCTGAGGCTGCAAGTCGCGGGGCGAAGGCATCGGCTGGCTGGTACGCAAAATTGCAGCCACCGGCACCTGTGCTGTCAGTAAAGTGTAAAGCGTCGCCGCCATACCGTAAACATCTGTTGCGGGCGTATATTTTCCTTGGGCAAAATACTGTTCTGGGGGCGCGTAGCCATCGGACACCATATTAGTGTGAGATTGAGTTGCACCGGGAGTAAACTCGCGGGCAATTCCAAAATCAATTAACACAACTTCCTGAGTATTCTGGCGCAGAATAATGTTTTGTGGTTTGATATCTCGGTGCAGCAAACCCTTTTGATGAACCGCCTTCACAGCAGCACCAATTTGAGTTATGTAGGAAATTGCGAGATTTTCTGGCAGCGGATTATTTGAACCGACTACATCGCCCAAATTCTGACCGGCGATGTAGTCCATCACCATGTAAGGCTGCCCGTCTTCCACAAAGAAATCGCTGACGCGGACAATATTCGGATGAACGCAGGAAGCCAACCGCCTCGCTTCGTCTTGAAACTTGCGATCGAACTCAGCAAAATTGGGTTGCTGCCGCAGAGATTCGTTGAGGGTTTTAATGACTACAGGCTGTCCTAAATAGCGGTGATTTGCCCTGAAAGTTATTCCAAAGCCGCCGCGGCCCAATTCTTGTTCTAGGGTGTACTTTCCACCCTGTAAAGTTTTGCCGATTAGCGCATCCATAGGTTCAGGCGATCGCGTACCAGAGAATATGGCTGATTATGGCACGTATAGTGGGCTCTCCTCACCAGTCCAAAGGGCGATCGCAATCCTCGATCGGCGTTGCCATTCCTTCCCGAGTCGATTCCACCTATGGTGCTACAACTGCTCCAGCAACTTATCGTAATCTGCGTGTGAACCAACCCAAAACCATATCGCACTGTCTCCATCCAACTGACCAACTGCTCGATAGTTTTGGCTAATTCTGGCAGAATAGATTGGTAACTCTGGATGCACCTTCTTGAAACGCAGGCTGGGATGACTTGGGTTTTCTTTGAACTGGCGCTAGGACGCTCGCGTCTGCTCTTTAACTTGTTGAGGTAAATCAGCAAATAATTTACGGAACTCGATTGTAGTGCGTGAATTCACAATTTTTCTGGATCGAGTTCTTGGGTTTTGCCTGCATGATACTCAGTCATTGCAGTCGCTGCGAGCTTAGCAAGAACATCTGGGGAACGGGAGAACGATTGATCCCAGCGCCTCTCGTCTTCAAGTTCTTCCAGAATCATTGAAGCGAGGGCATCTTGCTCGCTGGCAGACAATGTTTTCAACTTGGCGATCGCACGTTCAAGTAACTCAGTCATGGCTACCACACTTTTACAATTAAAATGGCATCCTATACATTATCCATTGTTTCAGGCAAGTTGAGCGTAGTCCAAACACGCTCATAGCTTTGAAATTAGCCTATCCATTGACTCTATACAGTTGTCTAGATACTCAGCTTTTACTTGAGTATCCGTACCGGCATACATATTATATATACGTGGTTTCATTGCTGTAAAAGGTAGACCAAAAGCAAAAGCAACTACACCCGTTGTCTGAAAATCACGAAGCTCAACAATCCCATCACTGATATTACTAAACGAAAATACTGAAGGCCTTGAAGACAAAATCTCTGAAATCATCTGGTCAATAGATGTCAGTACTGAGTGATACGCTGAAGCTGCACCCATGTACTGAGTAAGCCTATTTTTGGGAAACACATGAAATTGAGGAGTTGCCCTACCAGCGGAGCTTAGCCGCGACGAGAAGTTATGTTGACTATAAATAGGTGAAGGCAAATTAATACCGTGAACTAATGAAAAGGCATTTTGCACAGCCCTTCTAGAAGAATCATCTGCCATCACGGGCAAAATGACGGAATCAACAGCCGCAAGAGCAATTTGTGTATATATTGAAAAGCTTGGATTAGCATCTACAAAGATGTAATCATAATCATTATCCAAGCTGTTAATGAAGTCATTTAGCCAATCCACAATCTTAAGCCAAGTATCAGTTCCTGGAATTTGAGTATTGGCTAAAGTTGAGATTGCATTCGCTTGCAGTTCAACAAGCGCATCTCCAGCAAGCAGATATATATTATCAGATATGTTCTGATTGAATACACACGGCTTACTTATAAAATCTTGTACATTAATTTGTGGCATCTTGTACGGTGATGGCAACCGCTCTTGGAAATAGCCCCCAACTGTTTTTCTTGGGCTATAACTTTGTAATTTGAGAAGGTTCTCACTACCTTTACCCAGCAAACCACCCAAAAATAGTTCGGAGATATTAGCTTGAGGGCATAGATCCATGACCAGAATTTTAGCCTGCTTATTGCGTTCAGCAAAGATAGCGACAGATTGAAATGCCAAGCTAGTTTTACCTGTACCGCCTTTGTTATTCCAGTAAGCGTATTTTTTCATACCTGCTTTTTGCCTAAATAATGGTTTTTTAATGGTTGTACTGGGACAAGTGTACATCATCTCTAAAAATAGTACACCAAAATAGTCTGAATTTTATTGGTTTAGTCGTCTCACAAAAATTACTACGTTAAGTTTGACACGGATCGCTGGGTGAAGGATGCAGCCCAGTTTGTATCCAAAATCACCTGGTTGCTCGAATAGAATCTTCCTCTGGATAGCGCATATCGTTCAGATCGAGACGGGTGCAAGTGGCTCGTCCTGTTGGTGTAACACCCTGAATTACTACTCCACCCTCTACCCATACAAAATGCTCAGCCCATTGTTGACGGCGAGGATTGAAAAGAGGAACTATCTCTTGGGTTTCTGAATCGACCCCGGCAACAAAATTGTAACGTCGCTCATTGCAACGACGACAGGCTAAGGCAAGGTTACTAATGTCATCAGAACCTTCTAAAGAGCGTGGAATAACATGATCTACGGTAAAGCGATTCGCGCTTAGACGTTCTGGGGAATGACAGTATTCACATAAATATCTCGCTCTTTCTCGAATCGCTTGTCTTGTAGGCTCACTGATTGACATCTTGAGCCACCATCATTGCATTGATGTGGGTAAAGATGCGATCTAATTCCCCAATGGCGTCGAGTTCCGCTACCTCTTCTGCCATTAGTTGATCTGCCTTTTTTTTCTCTAACAATTGTTCCATGCGCTGTTGGAGCGATTCACTAAATTTGAACAACTTCCACCGATCAACTTTTTCAATGCAAATCTCATGAATTAACGAGGAGGGTTTGTTGAGAATTGAAACCATTGTAGGCTCCGAGCTTAGGGTTTTAGGTAGTGAGTAGATTATAGCTTTTGCAGTCCTGGACGCACCATCTACAGATTCACGGGCAACCACGCAGGATTGCCCCTATAAAACACCCTATAGGTCGGCTTGCCACAGCCGCAGTACAATACACTATCGAAACGCTGTTTTCGGAACCCTGGCGAGTTGGTAAGCGCCCCGACTGTCCAACAATTGATATTGATTTGGCTGCAATCCTAATTGCACAAATTTCTCTGGATATCCCAGCAACAAAATAGAGGAAGAAGTTGGGTTTTTAGATTCCTTAATGTAGTCGATCGCCTTTGTGAGAGATCGGTAGTAAGTCACCGGCTCTTGGGTATAAAAAACCAGACTTGGTTTCCAGAAACCAACCATAATAAACTCTTCCCCCGGCAGTTTTTGTTGAACCGCAACCTGCCCTAACTGCCTCAGAGGTAACTGGCGGTTGATATCGACCACTTTGTAGGCGGGAGTAAGACCAAAGATGATAAATGCTACTAACCCGATCAGGTTAGCAACCAAAATCCAGCGCTGTTGCCGCTTCCAGAGTAAAAGTGCGATCGCCACGGCTGTAACTATCCAAATCGTACCGCCGACAATCAGCAATCCCGACTGCTGAATTGCTTGGGGAAAATTGGGCATTGCCGGGTCATCTCCCAGCCAGTTGTAGCAGTAGAAAGTTGCTCCGGCTATAATCAGTAAAAAGACAACATTGAAAATGTATGTAGCTAACAGTCCTCGCGGTAAATAATTCGGTTTTTTTTCTAACTTTCCCCGCCTGTTTTCGGGTTCGTTGCCTGCAATAATATCGCTCCACAGCAGCGTTACCAAAATCGCAGCGGCGGGGATTAAAGGCAATACATAACTCGGCAATTTGGTCACGGCGATCGTAAAAAAGCCAAAGATGCAGCCGAACCAAAATAGGGCAAACAAACTCAACTGAGCCGAGCGCGGTTGACGACGCCAGTAACTGCGCTGCCAAAAACGGGTACGGGCGATCGCGAGTGGCAAATAAATCGACCAAGGTGCAAAACCCACTAGCACTACAAAAAAGTAAAAATACCAAGGCGCCGAGTGCTTGTTGACTACTCCCGTAAAACGCTGGAAATTGTGATAGCCAAAAAAGCTGTCAATATAAGTTTGACCGTTGGCTAAAATAACCAAAATGTACCAAGGCAAGGCGATCGCGAGAATAATCAAGATTCCCGACACCGGACGCATTTCGCGCCAAAGTTGCCGAAAATTTCCCAAATAAAGCCCGAAGCTGCCAACAATCAGCGCTGGCACGACAATTCCCACAGGCCCCTTAGCCAGAATTGCTAAGGCAATTAGTACGTAAAAAGTCAGATACCACTTATTGGGAAATCGGGAAGCGGAAACAGTGGAAAATTCGGCTTTTTCTCTCTGTTCTTCTAGAGTGTAACCAAGGAAAAATGCGAGTAGTGCCGAACACATACAGCCGACTAATAGCATATCTGAAACGCCAGTCCGTCCCCAGGCAATAGTGTGGGGATTTAAAGCTATTAGGGCAGCACCAATCCAAGGAGTAGAAAGAAAGAGTGGGAGACGGGGAGTTTTGAGTTTTGAGTTTTGATTCTCTGTTTCTTCTTCCGGCTTCCATCGAACTTCTTCCTGCTTCCTGACATCCGTTAAATCCCGTACAGTGCTCGTTGCCGAACTTCGTTCTTCCTGCGAGTGAGTGAACTGTTGTAGGGTATAGAATCCCAGGCAAGTCAGACCGATCGCGCACAAAGCCGAGGGAAGACGCACGGCCCATTCGTTAACGCCCAGAGTGCGGTAAGCCACCGCCATCAGCCAGTAAATCAACGGTGGCTTGTCAAACCTGGTTTCGCCGTTGAAATAAGGAGTGATCCAATCCCCTGTCACCGTCATTTGACGGGCGGCTTCGGCAAACAATGGTTCGGTTTCGTCAACTAAACCGATGTTGCCGAGATTCCACAAGAAACCTACCCAGGCGATCGCGCACAGCCACAACAGCGACAGCAGCTTTGGTGCGATGGGGCGATTCCTAAACTCTGACAAATTTTTAATAACTTCCTTCACCCAAACTTCCTGCGATTTTAGATTTTAAATTTTAGCTCGCATAGAGAGTCTACCGAAAGATTCGCATTCTCGAAACTCGGAATTCGATCGAATCCGGTTCAATTCAAATCTTGCAGCGTTCTCAAGAACAGGCAAGATGCCTGTTCCACAAGACATCAAGCTTCTTGTGGGGTGGGCGTCCCGCCCGCTCTTGAAAAACGCAATATCTCAGGTTCAACTCAAATCTGCCAACATTCTCAATAAAACCGGAGCAACCTGCTTTCTAGACCAAAATCTCCGCACCTGCAGCTAAGGGTTCACGGCTGCAAAATTAATTGCCATTCTCCGGCTGTGCTGTTCCAAGCGGGCGAGGCTGTCTCCCCGGCGACGTAAGGCCCCCAGTAGTGGCGAGAACCATCCTGAGCAAAAACCACTAAAATGTCTCCCCGTTTGACTTGTAACTTTCCCTCCGGCAGCGATAGCATCAGTCCCTTGTCGCCACCTTCCCCCGGCGCAAAATCCCAGTGCGCCGGTTTACCGTAAGATTTCTCGGCTTGCTGTTTCGACAGCAGGGCCACTCGCACTGGGTGTTCGCTGCGGTTGCTGACGCGCAGACTGCCGGTGACATTAGTATTTGCAGGGATTGAGGAAAGCAATTCCTCTTCTGGATCTGGGGGGGTTGGTGTGGAGTCGGGTTTTGGCTCGCTGGCGGTGTCTGCAGAAGCTCTCGCGACTGGGGAAACGGGGGGTGTGGGGGGATATGCGGTGGCTTGTGAGGGCCAATCGCTGGAAGGATTTGAACCGTTGGAGATAGTGATTTCAAAACGTCCTAGAAACATTCCTGTAATTAGGACGATCGACACTCCAATTACGATCTGGTAAATTTTAAGATTCATAAATTTTAGGCTTAAAGGATAGACAGCACCCGAAATTAGTCTTAACTATTTTTAATGTAAAACCAGGGTCTGCTGTGCCACAAGATACAGTTACACTTAATTACTTGAGCGTTCTCGGCTATAAGTCGGCGATCGCTCAATACCATCTTAGATGTTAAATTTTAGATTTTAGATGGCGACATACTGACCCCGGTAAGGATTTGGAGTTGGTCGGGAGGGGCATTTGTTTACTCATCGGTATAGCTTTTAATACCAGTTGAAAAAAAGAGTACCACTATAGGCCCGTACTCCCAACCCCAATATTCATAGGTCATTCCGCATCTCAAATCTCCAATCTTAAATCTCAAATCGTATAACTTTTATGCAGAATACCCGAATTAACAGATTAATTGATGTTCTAGGCGATCGCTTCCGAGGCTGGCTGAGCAATCCTTGGCGGCGGATTTCGCTTCTGATAATTAGTCTGCTGTTCGGCACTTTTTTGGGAACAGCTATTTCGACGATCGCCGGACAATCTGCTGATTGGGATATTATCGCCGCCGGGCTGTTGGTTTTGTTGACGGAATTCGCGAACTGGCTGGTTTACGGCGGCCGGCGGTCTGCTGCGGGTTCTTTTTGGGTGGATATGCTCAATGCTCTGAAGATTGGCGTCACTTACAATTTATTTGTGGAGGCTTTCAAACTGGGCTCTTAAAAACTTTTTGAATCACCGCGGGTTTAGGCTCAAATATTGGTCAGTTGCAGATAATATTTATACAAAACCAGCCCCCGCCTAGAGAGTTTTGAGCTGATGGATCGATCGACTGTAACCCCTGTTGAAATTTTACGCCGGTGGCAAGCCGGCGATCGCCCGATCGCTCTCGACTTCGAGCACCTGGCTTTGTGGGAACTTGCGGATGATGTGCGATCCTCTTCGAGGGCTTCGCTAACGCGCGCTTTTGGTATTACTTCCGACAATGTAGCCGATGTTGTCCGCTGCAAAACCGATTTATTCTTTTCTCTTGTTGACGAACTGCATACTTTCCCCCTAAAGTCAACTGTTTTTCTCGAAACTTTGTGGAATCTGTGGCTGCCACTGGCAATGCAATTATCGGCTGCAAAACAAAGTTTAAACCGTCCTTTAATTCAAGGAATTTTAGGAGGGCAAGGAACAGGAAAAACAACTTTATGCCAAGTTTTGAGGCTGATTCTGGGAAAATTGGGATATTCTACTGTCAGCCTTTCTTTAGACGATCTTTACAAGACTTATGCCGATCGCCAACAACTCCAAAAAGCCGACCCGCGTTTAATTTGGCGCGGCCCCCCCGGCACTCACGATATTGACTTGGGAATCGCAGTTTTAGACAAGTTGCGTGGTTCTCAAACTCGCGATTTAGCAGCACTTGACAATCCCAAATCTGATGCCCTAAAACCGGATTTAATTAATAAAAATATAGAAATTCCCAGGTTTAACAAATCTGCCTATGGAGGTGCAGGAGATAGAAGTCAACCCGAAATTATTTCCGGCGCGGATATTGTACTTTTTGAAGGTTGGTTTGTCGGCGTGAATCCGGTGGCTGATGACAAATTGAACGAGTTTTTGGCGGATGCACCGTTTCCGATTTCCACAGAGGGTGACTGTCAGTTTGCGCGCGATATGAATGTGAAGCTGCACGACTATCTGCCGCTGTGGAACAGATTAGATCGGTTGATGGTTTTGTATCCCCAAGATTATCGCATTTCTCAAGTCTGGCGCAATCAGGCGGAACGGGAAATGATGGCGGCGGGGAAGTCGGGAATGTCAGAAGCCGAAATTAATCGGTTTGTCGAATATTTCTGGAAAGCGCTACATCCCGAGTTATTTATTAAGTCGATGGTGGAGGGCGATCGAGTGGATTTAGTAATTGAAATTCTGAGCGATCGCACTGTTGGTACAATTTGTCGGGCGATCGACTTTAATTTAAGCTATTAGGAAGACTTAAAATTAACGGTTTAAGGACACAACAATGTTGTGTCCCTACCTTATTGCAGCCTTGAAGGACACAACCTTGTTCCGTCCCTACTGTATTGCAGCTTATCGTGCACTCACTTGAGAATTCAGGACTTATGCAAAAAGTGGTTTGACGCGCGAATTATAGAGGTACGGCGCGCCATAAGCACCCTACAATACAGAGGTTTTGCATTGAGGATGGAGAATTTCTAAATTAACTGCCGGGAGTTCCAAGATCGATCGCTTTCTGGATCAAATCGTCGGTAACTTCGCCCGGTGCACCTGCGGGGCTAAGGTCTTGAGCCATCGAACGAAAATCAGCGGGATTACCGCTTGTATCTGCTGGCTTTGCGATATCTTTAGGAGCGGGAATAGGAAATTTAGGTGCAGTTGCAGCGGCGGCAGCTTGAGCGCCGGCACCCGTGCGATCGATGTCACTAACGCTGAATTCTTTTGAAGCTTCGTAGTCTGCTGATACATTAACGGTCGGCAACTTTTGTTCTCCAGCTTCCGCGCTTTCAGTGATCTGCTGAGCGTCAAAGTTTTCAATGTTATTGACTTCTGTATTGATTTCAGACATAGCCGACTCCTTGCTAGTTTTATTTAACAATTCACTGTATAAATTATTACTTGAATCCCCGGCTTTTGCATCTACCCGCAGATGTATCGTTGGCTTCTATCTTAAGGATGATTTACTCTAGGGTAGCGGCTCAACCTTACACCAGTTTCTTAAAATAATGTAACTTTAGGCAAGCTCCAAACCCATACATACTCAGCCATTACCCATTGTTTTATCTCAAATCTCAAATCTCAAATCTCAAATCGTATTACCTCTCGGGGATGGTGACTTGCACTTACAAATCTTGATACTTATATATTCTGGAAACATTTTTAAGGAATTTAATTTATGAACTCACCCGCCGCCACCAATCCTCACTCTCTCTCCAACGAGACTCAAAGCATCCTTCAGACAATCAACGGGTTGGGTACAGATGAAAAACTGGCGCTGCTCTACTTTGTTTATGAAAAAATGGGAGATTCAATTACACCAGCCGCTCCCGTCGCCGCCCAACCAGAATTAGCTCCCATGCTGCTGGGTGATTTTTACAACCTTTCCCATGACGAACAACTGAATATAATGCGAGGTATTGTCAATCGATCCGACACGCCCTATTCTCACGCTTACGGAGCTTTAACTGCTAACAATCAGTTGCTGGTTTGGTATGCTTGGGCTATTGATATGGGGGAAAAAATTGTCGATATCCCCGAAGGATATGAGGCCACTGAGGCTGTCAATGGCGTGTTGGGTCAAATTGAAGATCTTGAGTTTGAACAGCAAATTTCGGTGCTGCGCGACGTAGCTAATAATATGGGCTACACCGATGTTAAACCAATTGCTACTCAGGCCGAAGTAGGGAAAACTTCTAGTCTTTAGATCAGACTCGGCGGTTCAAACCGCTGCAGAGAGTCAAACCCAGCCTGCGGCTCGACCCTTCGACAAGCTCAGGGCAAGACTGAGCTTCGCCCAACGTCATCCGCCGACTGAAGAATAAAGGAGGGATTAAAACCAGATTTTATATAATTAGCGGACATAAATAAACCTCATTATGTCCGTCGTTTGTATACTAAATCCGGTTTTAATACTTGCTTTTTTTTAGTGGCAATTAGTATAGTATGTCATGGCGATCGCTCGCGAAACAATCGCTCGCCATGACTATTACATCACTATTGAAATCAGCAATTTGCTGTAAATATAATACCAGTTTAACAAAGTCTTGCTACAGCACATTTCAAAAGATGTAGGGGTAGTGCTACCCCTACTCCCCGTGCCTACCCCGGGCTCATGGGGGCAACCACGGGGGGTTTGCCCCTACAAGAATTACACAAATGATTTAGGATTACTCGTTACCAGGCTCTGCCTGGTAAGGCATACCCGGAGGCTCTGCCTCCATTGTGGCAGCCGAGGCAGAGCCTCGAAACATCGGTTCCCAGGCAGAACCTGGGAACCAGTTAACCAGTTATTGAAACTGATGCGAGGATTGCTATATATAGCCCTATTTTTCAAAAGTGGTAGAAAAAAGGTTTTCAGTCAGCCCGTGAGTTTTTTAGGGTAAACTTTTCGCGGGAATTGTATCCGAAATGTCGAACCTTTTTTGGGTTGACTTTCGGCAGTAATTGTACCGTCGATCCTCTTGACTAAAGAAGCACAAATAGCTAGTCCTAAACCGGTGCCTGGATATTTGCGAGTTGTGCTTTGGTCGCCTTGGTGGAACTTGTCGAAAATGTGGGGAATATCCTGTTCACAGATGCCGATTCCTGTATCCCGAACGGTGATCATTAGCCGATCGCAATTTAATTCCCGCACCTCAATGTAAATGCTGCCCTCATGTGTGAATTTAACCGCGTTGGAAACGAGATTGACCAAAATTTGCCGCAGGCGCAACTTGTCATTAACTATCAACTGATCCTGCAAGCACACGCTGACGGACATTGCCACATTCTTATCGGTGGCTTGATTTCCGAATTCCCGGGCGACATCCATTACTAAATGCCCTAAATGAAATTTTTCAATTTTTAATTCTGTGCCGCCACTCTCGATTTTGGAGAGGTCGAGGATATCGTTAATCAGCAGTAGCAGGTTTTTGCCGTTATGTAAAATGCGCCCCACCATTTCTGTTTGCTGGGGGGTCAGCAGTTGTTTGTGCTGGCGCAGCAGCAATTGGGAAAAGCCGATAATTGAATTCATGGGTGTTCGCAATTCGTGGGACATGATGCCCAAAAATTGCGATTTTAACTTGGCTGCTTCTAGCAGTTGCAATTTTTGCTGTTGAATGCGTCGCCCCTGATTTTCCAGTTCTTCCTGCTGGCGAATTAGCAGCTCGTTTTGCAAGTCTAAAAGCTGTTCCTGCTTTTTTAATTTTTCGATCGCCAGTGTGTTGTTAATCGCGATCGCAGCTTGTTTTCCCATCACTGCCAGCAGTTGCTGAGTATGGGTGTCAATCGCCCCGCAGTCTTTCCCGTTGCCGATGGCCAACACACCCAAACGCCCGCTTGGCTCCGACTCGATCGCCGCAGCACAAGCCGCCGCCGGCAGCAAGCCGTCGCCATCCCCACACTCCGACTGCAACAGTACAGACTCTCCCGTCGCAAATGCTTTCCACAGCAGCTTGTTTTGCACGTGCGGGGTTTTGCCCTCACCAAAGTTTTCCGTGCCCCCGACAGCGCTGAGTTTTAGGCCGCTGCAATCGTAATCCAGGAGAGCAACTAGGCAAAATTCCGCTCCTGCGATCGCCTCTACAGTCGCGTCCGCAATACCTTGCAACAACTTACCCAAGCTACCCGCGCGCTGGCTCAACAGATTTGTAAATCGATCAATCGCGTGCAACTCGTGTTCCGCGTCCCATACCGTCCGGGCTTCACACAAATTTTTTGCTGTAAAATTGTCTTCCAAGGGCACTTGATGGGACAAAAATTCTGGTTCGGCTGGAGTTTTTTGGATGGGGTCGATTTCGCTGTAGGTGCCCACCCACTCCAAAACTTCCTGACTGTCTAGATTAGCGGGCGTTGCTCTCGCCCGATTCCAGCGGTAAGTGCCCTCTCGCGTCCGCAGACGAAATAGAATTTCGTAACTTGGCGGCGGGAACTTAGAACTGTGCGAGCTCCCCAATAGACGAGGACGGTCTTCTGGGTGGATCTGCGCCAGATAGCCGAAACCCAAAGCTGCTGCTGCTGGTACGCCCGTGTACTCCTCCCAGCCCTGACAGAAATAAGTCGCCCAGCCGTCGGCCTTTGTTTTCCAAACTATGTGAGGAATTGCCGACCACAGGCGATCGTCCTGAGTTTCGCACTCGCAAACTTGCGGTTGGGGGGATGTTATTTCAGATACTTTGTGTAAGATTTCAGAGTCGGAAAACTCCGACTGAAAAGACTTATTGCCGTGATACTGAGTCATAACAGGTTATATAAATAAGCATTGGACTTGAGCCCTAACACCGGCTAAAGAAGGAGTGCTGCTAGCTTTATTGATTTTGACGGCTCAAGTGCATCAAAATTTTTTATACTTTAAATTTATCCGGGTAGTGGTATCTTTACCTCTATCAACGGGCGGACAATGAGATAATTCAGTTAAAATGTTGAAACATTGAGAGCTTACCTGTCCCGATCGGGCTCGTGCAGGCATCGCCGCAAAATAACTTAAAAATTAACTTGCATTCTTGGCGGCTGCATGAGTATGCTTAAAAATGATGTGCAGCCTGTAAAACCCTAAATCAGGACACATTCTCAAATTTGCTCAGTTAGGCTGAGTCAAGTGACGATATTTTTAAGGTTTACTGGACTATTGGAAAAAAGATGAGTAAAATTCGCGTTGCTTTGATAGAAGACCACGACCTGACAAGAGTCGGCATCCGCACAGCTTTACAACAGCGTGACACGATAGAAGTTGTCGGCGATGCAGCTAACGCTACAGATGGATTGAAACTGCTTCAGTCTTCAAAACCTGACGTGGCAATTGTAGATATTGGGTTGCCAGATTTTGATGGCATTGAACTTACACAAAAGTTCAAAAAATCCGTAGCGGAGTCCGATCCCGATACAAAAATTTTGATTCTGACTTTTCAGGACAATGAAGAAGAAGTTCTGGCAGCTTTTGCCGCCGGAGCTGACTCTTACTGCATGAAAGATATTAGCTTCGATCAGTTATTAGATGTAGTAAAAGTAACTCACGAAGGTAACTCTTGGATCGATCCGGCGATCGCCCGTATCGTCCTCAAACAAGCTCGCACTCAGGAACCCGCGGCGGAAGAACCGAAGGCTGAGGGCAAAAGAGTCACAATTAAGGCTGCCGAACCCGAGTTTAGTCACATCATTGAGACTTACCCTTTAACCGAGCGGGAATTAGAAGTTTTGGAACTGATCGTGCAGGGTTACAGCAATGCTGCAATCGCCGAAAAGCTGTACATTACTGTCGGTACAGTCAAGACTCACGTCCGCAATATTTTGAACAAGTTGTGTGCTGATGACCGCACTCAGGCAGCCGTTCTCGCCCTGCGTTCTGGCTTGGTTGGATGAAGCCCGATCGTCAGGCAACATCAAGTTAAAAGTATGGTGCGCTGGGCGCACCTTACAGCCACTGATTTAGGGTGGCCAGTGCACACCGACTGACTAATTCTTACCACAAAATTAGGGTAGGCAGTGTGCACCAGCCGAGCAATTGTTTGTTGTTAAAAAAGTGATAAAGTTTAAATCCGCATCTATCCAAGTACAGATATTTTTTTAAAGCTTTAAAAAAGTAAATATAACTTAAGATAGATGCTGAAAAAATAGCCTATTACTAATACTTATTATTGAGCGCTCCCCAGTTAGATAAATTTCGCTCCCACTGCCAATATTGCGCGATATCACTTCATAAAAGGCGCAGGCCCTGGCCGGATTACGATACTTTTAGGAATAGTTAAGCCTTAAAGAAATTATATCCGCAGAGCGATGCTGAGTTCGCTTAAACTTGCGAAATTAAAAGTATCAACTACTACTGAAATATTTTAGAAAGAGGTATTATGGCCGCTCCAATTGAATTCAAGTTATTTGCTCCCTACAACAAAGGAGCTGCCTTGATTGGCTCTTTTTCTAATTGGGAAGAGATTCCGATGGAAAAGGACGAAGAGGGTTATTTCCGCACGCGAGTTGAGTTGGAGGATGGCGTTTATCAATACAAATTTCGCGTTCAGTCGAAAAGCTGGTTTGTGGAAGCGGATCAGTGGGTAGATGTGGTCGATCCCTACGCGACTGACATCGACGATCCTACTCAAAACGGCCTTGTTCGGATCAAAGACGGCGATCGCATTATCGATACCTACGTCTGGAAACACGACGATAAACCGCTACCGGCCGATCGGGAATTAGTGATTTACGAAATGCACGTTGCCGACTTTTCCGGCGGCGAAGCCGATCCCCTGGCCCGCGGCCAGTACAAGCACGTCGTCGAAAAACTCGATTACCTAGTCGAACTCGGCATCAACGCGATCGAACTCATGCCCCTCAAAGAATACCCAGGCGACTACAGTTGGGGCTACAACCCCCGCTACTTCTTCGCTGCCGAGTCCAGCTACGGAACCACAGAAGAACTCAAAAACCTGATAGACGAGTGTCACGGGCGCGGTATTCGCGTCATCATGGACGGGATTTACAACCACTCGGAAGCATCGAGCCCCCTCACTCAAATCGATCACGATTATTGGTATCACCACGAACCCCGCGATGCAGACAACAATTGGGGCCCGGAATTTAACTACGAATTCTACGACGAAAACTTAGGAACTTTCCCGGCACGCAGATTTGCTGGCGATACAGTCCGCTTCTGGGTTCAAGAATATCATCTCGACGGCATTCGTTTCGACGCGGCGCGACAAATTGCTAACTACGATTTCATGCACTGGATAGTTCAAGAAGCCAAAAGTGTCGCCGGCCCCAAACCGTTTTATACCGTTGCCGAATACATTCCCGACGATCCCAGCATCACGAATCTAGACGGGCCGATGGACGGCTGCTGGCACGACAGTTTCTATCACTGCATCATTCCACAACTCTGCGGGGACAATTTTGATTTAGAACGGCTCAAAGATGTGATTGACTGCAAGCGGCAAGGTTACTTGGGTGCTACGAATGTAGTGAATTATCTGACCAATCACGACCACGATCGCCTTTTTGCCGAATTGGGTTCGCAGGGGATTTTGGATGAAGCAGCATTCAAGCGGGCGAAGTTGGGAACCGTGGTGTTAATGACAGCAGTTGGCGTGCCGCTGATTTGGATGGGTGAAGAATTTGGCGAATACAAAGCCAAAACTATCGAGCAAGCTAAAATTGACTGGACGCTGCTAGGAAATGACATGAATAAAGGTTTGTGGGAATACTACAAAGGCTTGATTCACCTGCGTAAAAATAACCAAGCACTTTACACAGAAAACATCGAGTTTTTCCACGAAGACCCCGAGTCGAAAGTTTTTGCTTACACTCGCTGGAACGAT
Source organism: Microcoleus sp. Pol11C3 (assembly GCF_036701485.1). Taxonomy (NCBI): domain Bacteria; kingdom Bacillati; phylum Cyanobacteriota; class Cyanophyceae; order Oscillatoriales; family Microcoleaceae; genus Microcoleus; species Microcoleus sp. Pol11C3. The sequence continues at coordinate 33,590 of NZ_JAUBQW010000020.1, forward strand.
GAAGGTTCGAGAGTTGTAGTAGTGGCGAATTGGTCGGAAAATTATCTAGCGGGTTACAGCGTTCCCCACTTCCCGGCAAACGGAACTTGGCACGAATGGACGGGCAATTATGATATTGAATCGGGCGATAATAATATTATGATTGACTTGCCGGAATATGAAGCGAAAGTGTTTGTTTGGCAGTAAGCTGTCACATCGTGTCCGCTCTAACGACGACAATAAAATTGATTTGTAGTGAGGACTTTAGTCCTCCCTACAAACATTCTTTATTACGGCTAATTCACCGGAAATGATATCAGGAACTGACAGCACTCATTTCCAATTCAACATTAGACAAGATTGCATTCAGAAACTATCTTGAAAAGCATCTGCGGTTTCCCTCTAAATTCAAAGATTTATCTAATCTTGTCTAATATGAGGACTGAAGCCCTGACTACAAACGAAAAAACCGATCTACTTTACAACTCTACACAGAAGCTCTTTTTTTTCCGCTTCCTCAATATTAAATTAAACTACCTATTTTACCCAGTTGATTTTCTAAGCACAATTTGGTTATAGCCGCCGCCGGTATTGGTTTGCTAAAGAAGTAACCCTGACCCATATCGCAGTGATGCGATCGCAAAAACGCCAACTGTTCTGCTGTTTCCACTCCCTCAGCAATCACCTGTAAATTCAGGCCCTGTCCCAAGGCGATCGCCAGTTTCACAATAGTAGCACCGTTGCTGCCGGTCACCAAATCTGCCACGAAAGATTTGTCTATTTTTAAATTATTGAGCGGAAAGTTTTTCAGAGACCACAGCGAAGAATAACCAGTGCCAAAATCGTCCAGAGAAATTTGAATTCCCATGTCCTGCAACTGCTGCAATACCGACACCGTTAAATTCACATCTGTCATGGCAATGCTTTCGGTAATTTCTATTTCTAAATACTCGGGATTTAACTTGGTTTCTGATAAAATCTCAGTGATGGTTTGTACCATATTAGCTTGCAGAAACTGCCGGGCTGATAAATTTACAGCTATCCGCATCGGCGGCAATCCCAGTAACTGCCACGCTCGATTTTGCAAGCAAGCAGTCCGCATCACCCATTCGTCCATTTGGCAAATTAATCCTGTTTCCTCAGCTAAGGGAATAAATCGATCGGGAGAAATCAAACCGCGTTCGGGATGCTGCCAGCGAATCAGAGCTTCCATGCCAACTATTTGGCCAGTATTTAAGTTTATTTGCGGTTGATAGTGCAGCACAAACTCGGATTTTTTCAGAGCTTTGTAAAGATGATTTTCTAACTTAAGATCCTCTGATACTTTACTGCCGATCGCCCGCGTATAAAAATGATAATTATTCCGACCTTTCTGTTTAGCTTTGTACATCGCAGCATCAGCATTTTTCAGCAAAGTTTCTGCATCTTCTCCGTCGTAAGGAGCCAAAGCAATTCCCAAACTAGCTTTAGTATAAAGTTCTCGACCATCAAAATCAAAAGGAGTGCTTAAACTCTGGATAATTTCCTGGCAAATCTTAGCTGCTTCATCAGGGCTGTTGATATTGTACAGCAGCACAGTAAATTCATCCCCGCCCCAACGGGCAATCGAATCCCCCACGCGCAAACACTTAGTCAAACGCCGAGATACACTTTGCAGCAACAAATCGCCCACTGGGTGACCGAGAGTATCGTTAACATTTTTAAATCGGTCTAAGTCTAGAAATATCACCGCCAACATTTCTGCATTCTGGTGAGCGTTAGCTAAAGCTAAAGACAGCCTTTCATTAAACAGCAATCTATTCGCTAAACCTGTTAATGGGTCGTGAGAAGCTTGATGTCGCATCATCGCTTCGACGCGCCTCTGCATTGCAGCCATGTACAGGTGAGTTCCTAAAGATTTTGCGAGCTTCTGTTCCTCGCTGCTCCACTTTTTTGTTTCGCCGATTTTGATTTCTTTCCAAGCTGCAAAGGACTTTCGGGGACGATCGCTCCGGGTGTCGGAACTGCAACGGCCCGCCCACACAATTTCGGTTTCTATAGGGCTGCGAAAAATGGTGAGACAGCCGATGCACTGTTGGCCGTATTGCAGCGGTATTGCCAAAAATGATCCTATGGAAGCTTCCAGAAAATTTGCAGATAAAGATTTGAGGTGAGGTTCTTTAGAAATATCGGAAATCGCGTACAAGTTGGGTACGATTAAACTGAAAATATTTTTGTCAATTGAATTGTAATGCTGGGAATATACATTTTGATAAACACCTAATTGGCTGATCTCAGGAGTTTTTGGTTGCTCGTCTTGGTTAGCCAACCCCATGATCTGCTGCCAAAATGGGCTGAGTTCAAGGTCAATGTCCCGGGGCTGCTGGCCGTAGGTATAAAGTAAAGACGGCCGATCGCCCAACTCGGCTGCAATGTACAGTCGCCCTCCCGAACCCTGCAAATGCTTGACAGTTTGTTGGAGAACTGCTTGCCGAATTTCGTTTAGTTCCAGAGGAGAATGCAGCAAACTGGTAATTTGGTTGATAACGGCTTCGTCGCGCGCTTGCCCTCTAGCTTGACTTAGCAGAAAGGATTGGGCGATCGCAATTGAAAGTTGATCCACAAGCAACTGCACCATTTTCAATTCTCGATCGCTAAACCGTTTCGCTTGGCTGTGGTGAGATACCAACAGCCCCCAAAGTTGATTTTGATGCAAAATCGGCACCGTCAGAGAAGAACGGGTTCCCATAGCCTTCAGATATTCAGCGTGACAGGGGTCTACAGGACCATAGCTAATATCTTCAACTGCTAAAGTTTTGCCGGTTTCGAGACAATCTAAGCGATTAATTGTTTGATGCTTCAATTCCACATCTACAATCACTCGCTGTCGCGCTTTGAGAAACATTTCCCGGGCACTATTGGGAATGTCGCCTGGTGGAAAGCGCAAACCTAGCAGAGATGGCAATTTGTCGCCGTTGGTGGACTCAGCAATGACCTCACCGCTACCGTCGGCCTCAAAGCGATAAACTTTTACCCGATCGCTCCCTAAAAAGCTGCGGATTTCTCGGGCTGTTGTCGTCAATATTTCTTGCAGTTCTAAAGAGTTGCGGATGCGATTGGTAATTCGATTCAGTAAAATCTCTTGTTCTAAAGTCGATTGTGACATTTGTCTAACTTTTGTGCGGGCCATCTCTTTAGAGCTCCGAGGCTGTGGACAGCATTTTTGCGAGCCACAGTCTTAACTGGCCCTGTATTATAGAATACAACACTTTCCCCACATCTATTGGATGTAGCCAAGCCGGGAGCGAGAAACTCGGTTTCTGGGGCTATTTCTGGTTTCGGGCCACATTTCGCCCAGAAACCGGGTTTTTCACAGCAGTTAGAAGCCAAGGAATGAGCGATCTCACAAGTAGTGAGGACTCAAGTTTGATCGAGTTCGATCGGGACTCAAGTCCTCACGACCAAACAATTGCACAGTTAGAAGGCAAGAGATATAGAGAAACCGGGTTGACGAACCTGCATTCTGGCTCAAGAGCGCAGAATGCAGGTTCGTCAACCCGGCTTGTAAGTATTTATACCCGGAAATGTTGCGTTAAGCCGACGCCCAAAGTTCCCGAATTCGATCGGGCAAAAAGCCCGCTATTTCCTGAATTCGCTCCTCGGACAGCTCATCCTTCGTTGCCGAAAATACAGCGGCGATCGCAGTTTCCGGTTTTACTCCTGAAGGAAGTGCGCCTTCTAGTTCCACCCTCCGTGCAAACAAATTGCCATCGATCCCCGCAGGTGCAGGCGGGCCGGTCAAAGGCTGACGTATCCGGCTCAGCAATCCCACCAGCGGATTGGTATCTTTCCAGAGGTCTGCTATTTCTTGTTGCAGGGTTTTGTCATCCGTAGGCAAAACTTCTTTGTGCAATTCAGATTCCACGTGCTCGATGGCGTCTTTTGTCATCACGTCGCGCATGACCCGGTACACTACTTCGGTAATGTCGCGGGCATCAAAAATATCCTCCAAGTGACCTTTTACCAGCACTTTTTCCAAAAACGGCATATCCTTTGAAGCGATAGGAACTGCCGATCCTTCCTGGAGGAGCGACGTTGGAGGATTCGTCTCCATTTTGTGTAACAGTTTGCGGCCTTTTTCTGTTAACTCGGCTTCTTGAAATGCCACTAAAGGCGGCAATAACTCAGCTCCTCCGTAAGGCTGTCCACTAAAATCCGCTTTGATAAATTCCCTTTGGTTGAGGTAGTCCAAATGACCGAGCAATTCCGCTTCCGCCACCGCGTGACCGACATATTCTTCCGCTGCGTTCCTAATTTCCGACTCTCCCCTGCCGTTGCCGCTGCCAATCTTTTTGAGCAAAATGTAAGTCAGGTCGTCTCTGATTGGAATTGTCATTAAAACCTCCTAGGTTAATATCCGGTAAAGCTTAAGTAAAAACTGAATATTTTTACTCGCTTAAATTGTAATTCTTACTACTTAAAAACATTGAAGTATAAAGTAGAGTAATCAAGTATCTCTCAGCAGATGGAAGTTAGGAAACTTAAGTTCCCGCTAGAATCTTCCTTTAGGTAGATCCGTCTATGGGAACCGATCTCTAATGTGGTTAATATCCTAAAAAGCTGTCGCCACTATTGAATGCTATTAAGCGAGGATGCTTTATTGGTAAGATTTTTCGTAGTTATTGCGTATTTTTACCCAGGCTGACACACCAAGAAAGCCTCAGTTGGTAATTAGCGCTAGGAGAGGTAGAATTAAGCAGATGCGATGGGGTTAATCAACTGCGGTCGTTTTGCCCGCAGCTTGTAGCCATATTGTATCGGGTTAGACCAACTGGTCATCGGAGAGCTACAAATACGAGCCAATCGGTTTCAAGTGCCGCAGCGCCACTTGAAGAATGCCTCGGACACAACTTTTTTGATCGTTTCGATCGGCATTTATGAACTACCCTCGTTGGAAAAATAAATTGGAATCCTCGTCTTTCATTAGTGGTAAACCCCCGGTTGACAAGCGTCCTTTAGTCTTGGCTGTAGACGACAATCAGGACAACTTAGAACTGCTGACACAAATACTCGATTTATTCGGCTGCGAGTGCGTGGGAGCAGTGGACGGGTACGCAGCTCTTTCAGCAGCAGTCGATCGACATCCCGACCTAATCGTACTCGACATTTGCCTGCCGGATATAGACGGTATGGAAGTAGTAAAGCGCGTCCAACAAAATCCCGACATCAGACATATTCCGATTGTTGCTGTCACAGCACTAGCAAAGCCAGAAGACCGCGCTCGAATTCTCGAAGCTGGCTGCGTGGAATACCTTTCCAAACCTTTTAACATCAAAGATTTAGAAATAGTTATTCGCCAGCACCTCAGATATCCAATGGTTTTGGTTGAGTTTTAGATTTATAATTAGAATCACGAACTTGAGGTGCAGAGTCCAAAATTGCGATCGTTCCAGTGCGGCCAGTCTCCAAGGTGGCATCGCGGAGCAAATCAGTGACTCCCACGCCCAAAACCTTTTGGATTAATTCTTTCAGTGGCAATTCCAGAACTGATTCTAATTGTGTCCGCACCTGCAAGGCCAAATCTTGCTGACCGTTCTGAGCCAGCAGTTTTTCGGGTTGAGTAAGCCCATTTTCGATAACTATTATCAATTTGTTATCCAAAAGATTGCAGAGCGCCTGACTCGTGGGGTGTCCGAGTTGAGAGCGGTACAAAGCTTGAATTCCCTGCGAAAGAGTCCGTTCTAATTTACCCCGAGTAGGTTCTAAGGTTTCCCCAGTCATATTTTTTATTGAAACCATGATAGATAAAAAAGACTGTTAGCAGTTAACAGTTAGCAGTTAAGTTAACGGTTAACTCCTACCTACTAACTGTTAGAAATAACCGTCGCGTTAGCCGACAGTAACTTCATTAGTTTCCACCCCAGTTGCACCCTTAACACCTTTAGCAATTGTCACCAACTTGTTGACAATTTCCTGACTGGGAACTGTACCTTTGAGAACCACAGTAGTGCCAAGTTGAGCCACATAAACAGTCTCAATATCCGCAACATCGGGATTTGCATCGAAAGCCTGAGCCACCCGTTTAGCTAAGCCGCTTTGATCGTATTCTCCATTCAAGCCCATGCGTTCCGGTGGGATTGTCTGAGCGCTCGCAGCAGGTTGAGCTTGAGCTTGAGATTGAGCGACAGGTGCTTGGTAAGCAGGAGCGTCCACAGTTTCTTGATTTTCAAGTTTTTCTAAACCAAACAATCTTTTTAGCCAGCCCATAGAGTTTGTCCTCCGACAAAGTTTGTGTTAATTGACGTGTTAATTGACGTGTTAATTCACGGTTGGCAAGTCGCCCTGTAATTGTTATTCTCAATACCAGGAATTACGATCGCACTCTTGGATGCAGAAACCGAGTTTTTTTTACAAAAAAGTATCGTTACAGCCATCCACCTAGGCAGAAAAACCCGGTTTGTTGAGTTTGGTGCGTCAGTCGTAAATACAATTTACTGTTCTACAACTTCGCCGATCATCTGCCTGGAGACATAATTCTCCCGCTCTCAAACAAATACTTGGGCTGACCATTCCGGCAAATCAAACTTAAACCCTTCTTCCCCAACTTCTACCATTTTGTTGTACATCCACTCGTGCCAAGTTCCCGCAGCCGGAAACTTAGGAATGCTGTTACCAGATAGATAAGTATCAGAAAAATTGGCGACAACTACTGCTCGCGTTCCCTCATCGCTCCAGCGGTAGTAAGCCAGCACTTTTGCTTCGGCATTTTCGTGGATAAATTCAATATTTTCGGTATAAAGTGCCGGAACTTTTTCCCGCAGCCGCATCACGTATTTGTAGTAATCCAACAACTCATGATTTGGCTGATTTTTCAACAAAGACCATTGCAGTTTATTCGGCTAGTTGGGAGTTTGCCGAGTGGATTGTCCAAACTCTTCGCCCATCCACAGCATCGGTATTCCTACTGCTGTGACTAACAAAACCGCTCCCCATTTAGCGGGTTTAAAAGCCGTTCTTGAGCGATATCCCGAAAGCTGGCTTCGGCCAGCAAGTGGGATCGGTCGTGACTGGTTAAATAATTGATAACATTAGTTACCTTTTGATAGCCTTGTTGCTTGGCATCCAGAACTTGCTTGAGCTTTTCGCTATCGAAAGTCTTCGCCCCCAGATTTTCTAGGGCAAAAATGCGAAAACTTTCGTGCCGGATATTCATTAACTGGCATTAGTTCGATCGCATTTATCCCCAAATCGCACAGATAAGGAATGAGAATTAAATAACTTCCACAAGTTTGTGGGACGGGCGGGACGCCCATCCCACAATAACAATTAAAATTGTAAGTTATTTAATTCGCGATCCTAATTCTTCATTCTCGGGGAGTTCTTTGTCGTCGTGCTGCCAAATATATAGCAATCCTCGCATCAGTTTCAATAACTGGTTAACTGGTTCCCAGGAAGAGCCTGGAAACCGATGTCACTCTTGCTCTGCCTCGGCCCAGACTATGGAGGCAGAGCCTCCGGATATGCGTTACCAGGCTCTTCCTGGTAACGAGTCTAATCATTTAGGATTGCTATATGTTGTAAGGTACTTGGGGGCGGAGCCGGAAGATTTAGTAGTGCGAACCCTAGCGATTGAGTAAGGTGCGCCGCTAAGCACCCGAAGGCTTGATTTAAACCAATCAAAAATGTAGTTAAAGTAACTAAAAAATATTAAGGGCTGTTTATGAAAAGTAATTTAACTTTTGATAACTAGATAAATCGTGATAAGAGTTTAATATTTGTAACTAAAGGAACATTTTTTAGCTAACAGAGCTAATACTGTAGAAAGATGTCATTTTATGCGGAAACAGCGAGGATCGGCGTGTAATTAAAAGGCAAGGGAAACCAGAAAAATGAATGCTTTATTCAACTGGGTTTTCCTGCGACTTTAAGCCAAGTTTGAGCCGAGAAGAGCAATGATTATTGTTGCTTATGTCTTGGCAGCACTTGTTTTATAGTTTTTGACCGGCAAACTTTGTAGAACCTTTCATCAGCTTTAACGACTGCTGCTACCTCAGTAATTGGTAATCGGTGAAAATCTCATCCGTCCCTGTTACCCGTTAGATATTCCGAGCAGTGGCTCTAAGGCTCTAAAAGTTTAATGTGGGATGTTGACGAATTACCATTACTGTAAAACTCTGGAGTGTTAAAAATGCTAAAACAAATGTGTTGGTTGCCCAGACTCGGAGGCAAGGGAGAAAAGATATTGCACTTACGCACCGATGCCCGTCAGGGGTGGCGGCCTTATACAGCTTTTCCGCAGTTTGCTGTATCCGACTACCGGGAACCGGGCGGTTCTAAGGGATGGGCAACTTTTCAGAAGCTGAGAACTCAAGGGTGGAATTTAATATCGACTGCAGAAGGGCAGCAGTCGATTTTTGGCGAACAGAAAAGTGCTTAAAAAATCCGAAACCGCAGGAAAAAAAGAAGAGGTAAAATCCTCTTCTTTTATTAGTTTAGGATGCAGCAACTGGGTTTTTCATCCTCATACTTCGTTGAAGCGGTAAGGTGCGCCGAGGCGCACCCTACATAATATTGAGATGTTTGCCAGTTGCAAGCAAATTAGGCGATCGCCCTTTCTGTCTGTGCTGTAGTTGCTAGGTTATGGAGCACCGGCTGGCGAGTTCTCAAGTTAAACCGGTATCCGTGGGGGAGGATGTGCAACTTGGCGCCGCAAATCGCTAAAGCCTCATCTTTCAAAAGTCCATCTACATTGTCGTGGAGTTTTTCCGACTCGTCGATGACAGTTACAGCGCTTTCGCCAATAACTTCCAACTCGTCACCGTGGACTAAAATAGCTGTATTTTCGTCAATACCAAATCCCAACACGGCAGGTTGCAGCAAGAGTGCCGAAACTAAGCGTCCCAGACGACCTCGCTGGGCGAAATGCTGGTCGATGACAACTCCCGGAAGGAAACCCATTCCCGGGCCCATTGCTACCACATCAACGCGGGGATTTGTCTCCGAGTCTCCTTCAATAATCATCATGTCTGGCATCATCGCTGCGCCGGCACTGGTGCCACCAATGATAATCCCTTCAGAGTAGCGTTTGTGCATAGCTGCGTCGAGTTTGGTGTCTTTCAAGCAGCTAATAATCCGCGCTTGATCTCCGCCGGTAAAGAATATGCCTGTCGCTTGTTCGATCGCTTCTAAATAATCTGGATTGTTGGCATCTTCGGGTTTCTGGGTGTCAACAACTCGCACATCTTCAGCGCCGAGCCGCTCAAACACTCGGATGTAATTATCTCCTACTTCTCCCGGTAGGCTTGTCGCAGCAGTCATGACAACAATGCGGGCTTTAGTGCCTCCGGCACACCGCAAGAATTCCCGCAGAATTTTGCAGTCCCCCTCTTTGTCTTCGGCGCCGCCAATAATTAGCAACTTCCCCTGGTTCTCGTTGCTCGCCATATTATCTCCACTGTTAATTTATTTAATTTCACTAAAACACAAACTTCTTTTTTCCGAAAACGGCCCAAAGGTATATATGGATACAAAAAATATCTCAGACTTCTACCCCTCCAGGACGCATACAGCTCAAGCGTTCTGGTTGTTTTTTACTTTTGCTCGGGGCTATAACGATGGTTTGGTAAACAGTCCTGGAGGCACTAGAGTAGACCTCTTGCAAAAATAATTAGGACGGGCAAGATGCCCATCCCACAAGAGTTATGTTTTCTTGTGGGATGGGCATCTTGCCCGTCCCATCAATTGATGAAAAGGATTTTTGCAAGAGGTCTACTAAATAAACCGGGAATAGGAACGAGAATTCTACGTTTGAACGGAAAAACTTAACTCAGAAACCCCGGTTTTTGAGAGAGCTGTTGCGTCCGGGACTGGTAAAAAAAACCGGTTTCTGCGTCTAGGACTATCTATTTAACTCATCCTCGATGATCGACAAAACAAACTTACCCCCCCTAACAGGAGATAGGAGAGGTCAAGAAATGAGCTTAAATTACAGGGCCCACGCGCGCGCGGTGATCAATCCGGTTTCTGATCCGATTATTTGCTAATCCTCCTCTGATTGCTCGTAGAAATCGGATTGATGAGCGTAAGTCCTAAATTAGTCCGATCGCCCGTTAGTGCGATCGCTCGATCAAATTGCTCAATATGGTACTCGCCCGTTCTAAAGGTAGGTGTCTGGGTTTGCCGTTCCAGACAATCTGATATTCGTTGCTGTTTTGACCATCACCGTAGCCAGAAATTAGCTTCCGGTGAAAGGCTTCCTCAGCTAATTCGTGAACTTTATCCCTGAGAGCAGTTTGTGCGATCTTCATAATTTGCTGCCTCTTAAATTCTCCTTCACTGTCATAAACAATTATAAGTGCACAGTGCACCTCTCAAAAGTTATAGCTTTTTTTTGTAGGGGGCAAGGAAGTAGCCATTAGTTATAAGTGCTTAGCGATAAATGCTTAGTCATCAGTGCTTAGTTAGATATTGAAGGAAGAAGAAATATTTTCCCACTCTCCCCCACTTCCCCTATCCCCCACTTCCCTTATCCCCTACTCCCCCAATTCCGCACTCCCCCTTTGCCGCGATGCTGAAGGCAGAATTGGTGAGAGTGTTTGTATCAACTGCTGGAATATCTATACCTGCGGGTAGTATCTAATGCACCGGCCAGAGAGTTAACGTGAAAAATTAAAGAAAAGGAGGTTAGAAAATGCTGCAAGAAAAAAGCACTGAAACAGCCCGCGTCAATGCTCGAAAAACCGATGTTTTTGATGTTTTCAACTTCAAACACTATATGGGGCCAAACCCTTATTTAGGAACAGCGGCTTTAGTTTTTGATTTGGCACTGACGGGCGCGAGCGAACCTTTGCCGATCGCACATTACCAGGAAATTATTGGCCAGCGCTACCCGCAACTCCTGCACGAAACTTTCTCGAACCACGCCCAACTGTTCGGGCGTACCGCCTCAGAAGTAGCAAAACTCGACATGGGTTTGCACTTCCAACACTCGAACATCAAGCCATTTTCTCAGTTTAACAGAATTAGCATAGAAGCACTTCACGCCCGCACCGCCCGATCCGTAGTTTACGCAGTTTGGGATTGGTTTGAAGCCATCAATCAAAATCAAGACTTTCCCTTGGAAGCACAAATAGCCGCGCTGCAAAATATGTTCCGGCAGTCAGTTTACGGAGGTCCGACAGTTTATTCGTTAATGCGATCGGCATCTCAAAAAGGCATTCCCGTATTTTATTTGTGGGATGAAGGATTGATGCAATACGGGTACGGCAAAAAACTCGTGCGCGGCTCTGCAACTACCTTTGATTCTGACAGCCATTTAGACTCAGATTTTACCACGCGCAAAGACGATTGTAAAGCTTTTCTCGCTACATTAGGATTTCCTGTTCCCAAAGGCGATATCGTCTCCACAGAAAACGGAGCTGTGACAGTTGCTAGAGACATTGGCTACCCAGTTGCTGTCAAACCAGTAGTCGGTCATAAAGGAATTGGCGTCACAGCAGATATCCGAGATGCTGAGGAATTGCAGGCCGCTTTTAAAAGAGCAGTTAAGGCAATTCCCGAAACAGAACCGGTGCGAGTAATTGTGGAAAACAGCATCAAAGGATCGGATTTTAGGCTGTTGTGCGTTGACGGCAAATTTGTTTCGGCAACGGAACGCCGACCCGCTTGGGTAACAGGTGATGGCGACTCAACAATTCGCGAATTGATCCGGCGTGAAAACCGCAAATCCGAACGTTTGGATACGCCAACTTCCGCCCTGAGCAAAATTCAGTCCGACGAAGCGATGGAAATGTATCTTGCCGAACAAGGGCTGTCATTGGATAGTGTCCTAGAGCGCGATCGCACTGTGTCTCTACGCAAAGTCGCCAATCTTTCCGCAGGCGGCGTCAGCATCGACGCTACCCGCAATATTCACCCGGATAACATTGTTTTAGCTCAAGATATCGCCCTACATTTTCGGTTAACTTGTTTGGGGGTTGATGTGGTAACAGAAACTCTCGCCAAATCTTGGAAAACAGGCAATTTTGGGATTCTCGAAATCAATGCCGCCCCTGGAATTTTTATGCACCTCAACCCGGCTGTGGGCGAAGGGGTGGATGTGCCTTCGCATATTATCGAAACTTTCTTTGAATCGGGAAAATCCGCCAGAATTCCGATTATTACTTTCAACCGAATTTCGGTGCACGAACTGCAAGAAACAATCGATCACATTCTGTTGCAGCATCCCGATTGGACGATCGGTGCTGTTTGTCGCGGTGGACTTTTTGTCAACCGTTCTGAAAAAGTTTTGAATAAGAATTACAATCTTAACGTGCAAAGTTTGCTGCGGAATCCCAAGCTCGATTTGTTAATTGCTGAATATCCTGAAAACATTTTGGAAGCTGAGGGAATGTTTTATCAGGGAAGCAATATGGTGGTGCTGGACAATCCGGGGGAAACTGAGATGATGTTGGTCAGAGAAAGCACCGATCACGATACTGTTGTGGTGAGGGAGGGAAGTAGTGTTTCTATTCGCCGCCAGGGGTTGATCGAACAGTATACTCTGGGGGATGATGAACCGTTTACACGGGTTTATTTGAAGGAAATAGGGACTGTTTTGTAAGCTGTTCCACATTTAAGTTGGCTTTGTGGGGCGGGTACTCAATACCCGCCCCACCAGATAAAGGCTTTTTCTGGTTACCGGGTGCCTCAGGGGAAGGAAATTGGCGATCGCCCAGATTTGAACTCGCTTCGTTACACTTAGTTACAATTGGTGGCAATCCCTCAGTCGTGGATGCACTATTCCTCAGAAACCCCGTTTCTTGCCATATTTCTCGTTACCACACCAATATTTTCGTAGAAATTAGGTTTCGCAGGGTAAGCCGTATTCCTGCGATCATAAGTTTTTAGACAATTTTGTTTCTGGGCTGTCCCTCGTGTTATCAAGGAACTTCACAAGTCCTTAAACGAATTGCACTCCGGTGGCAGAAGGTGTGGAAATATGAATGTTGCGAGCAATTGGTTTAATTCGCAGAGGAAAAGTTTACAGTCGTACCGTTGCTACATTCCAGTAGCGCTGACTCTTTGCACCGGTACGAGCTTGTCATTGGCAGCCGGGGCATTTGTGTGGCATTCGGAAAACCAACGAATGCAAGTTCAATTTCATGAGCAAGCCGATCGCCTGAATGCGGCATTGCAGCAAAGCATCAACAAAAATTTAGAAGTTCTGTACTCACTTCAAGCATTCTACAGCGCATCTACTGAAGTTAGCAGACAAGGTTTTAAGCAATTCGTTCAACCTGCACTTTCCCGAAATTCTGCTATCCATTCTGTTAACTGGATTCGGCGCGTGCCTGCTGCCCAAAAATCAGCTTACGAAGCGGCAATTCGAGCCGAAGGTTTTCCGGCATTTCAAATTTACGAGCGAGATGCTGACAAAAAGCCGATCAAAGCAAAAGTGCGATCGGAATATTTTCCAATAGCCTACAGAGAAGCACTAGAAGAAGATAACAAAGTGATCGGTTTTGATGTTGCCTCCAGCCCCGATCGCAAAGCAGCTTTAGAGAAGTCGGTAAATACCGGGAAAATAGCTGCTTCCGCGCGGATCACATTAGTCAGCAACGATCAACCGGGATTGCAAGTATTTCTCCCAGTAGCCCGCCGCACAACTTCTCTAGATAACTCGGTCAACGGTCGCCAAAACCTTCGGGGAGTTATTGCGGGTCTGTTTCAGATCACCAGTATGGTCGATTTCTCTTTAGAATCCCTAAATTTAGACAGTATTAATTTTTACCTCTACGACAACTCGGCCACAGGGAAAGAACGCTTTCTGGTGCGCTACGATTCACAAGCTAAGCAGTTGATAGATAACCCAAAACTAGAAAAGCCAGAGTTAACTAATGTTCGGGGAAAAATCTGTCGCAATCCTAGTGCTTGCACTCGCTTATTTAACGTAGCAGACCGCCAGTGGATGCTGCTAGTTTTGCCAGGGAAGGGGTAAAATGGTCTGAGGACGCATCAGGGTTCAGTGGCAATTTGTGCGATCGGGCTGCTGATTACTGGCAGCTTGACGGTTTACCTGTTGATGTCTCTAGAACGTACTGCCAAAGTAGAACAACAAGTGTACGATCGCACAATTCAACTAAAAGAGCGTACCGCTGAACTAGAAACAGCACTAAAAAATTTGCAGGAAACTCAATTTCAACTCATCCAAACTGAAAAAATGTCCAGCTTGGGGCAGTTGGTGGCTGGAGTAGCCCACGAAATTAACAATCCTGTCAACTTCATCTCTGGCAACCTGATCCATACAGGCGAATATACTCGAAGCTTGCTGGAACTTGTGGAAATATACCAGCAGCAATATCCGAACCCAACGCCAGAAGTGCAAGCGAAACTAAAAGAGATAGATTTGGAATTTATCAGTGAAGACTTGCCTAAAATCCTAAAATCTATGAATGTGGGAGCTGAACGCATCCGCCAGATCGTGCTTTCTCTGAGGAATTTTTCGCGCTTGGATGAAGCTGAAATGAAGTCGGTTGACATTCACCAAGGCATTGACAGCACCTTGATGATTTTGGATGTTCGGCTGAAACCCAAAGCAGATTTTCCGGGCATTACAGTCATCAAAGAATACGGCAATTTGCCCTTAGTGGAGTGCTGGGCGGGACAATTAAATCAGGTATTTATGAATGTTTTGAGCAATGCCATTGATGTTTTAGATGAGCCACAAAATAAAAAAAAGCTGCTTGGGCAAAATTCCTCAACTTCGTCATTCTTACCTACTATTTGGATTCGCACTGAACTTTTAAGTTCTAATTGTGTATGCGTGCGGATTGCTGACAATGGAACTGGCATGACGGAGAATGTCAAAAAACGTTTGTTTGAGCCGTTTTTTACTACCAAGCCTGTAGGCAAAGGTACGGGCTTGGGATTGTCGATCGGCTATCAAATAGTGGAAAAACATCAAGGTTCGTTTAGGTGCGTATCGGCTCCGGGAGAGGGAACTGAATTCTGGATTGAGGTGCCCGTTCGGCAACAGTCCGAGCAATCTGTTTCAAAGGTTTCACCTGCGGTAGGTGCCAGTTGGAATTAGCGGGAGAAATCTCGCTTCTAGCTGAGTATTGCTGGAAGCCTCTCACTTTTGCAGCCCAGCTAGAAATGGGAGTTGGGAGGCAAGAGGCAGGAGGAAAGAGGAAGAAGGAAGTAGCCATAAGAATTGTTTTTACAAATATGAAATGTTCCCTAATTCCTGTTTATAAAAGGTGAACTATCCGCACTCTACTTGGGAAAGTTTCGGATTTCGCACTCTACTTTCAACAGTCAACAGTCAATTGTTAGAGTGATTGGCAAGCGCCTGCTAATTTCCAGTGGAATATTGCCGAAAACAAATATATGGGTTTTACCCGTCGTGACAATTTATAATTGTAGCAAGGCCAGATTACCAATTATTAACTACGATGTCTTTACAATCTATTAGCATTCCGCCCACAACCGATCGCCAACCTGTCGCTTTAATTGTCGCTTTGCACGGATGGGGTGCTAATGCTCGGGATTTGACTTCTTTAGCACCGGCTTTCAATTTGCCGGATTATCAGTTTGTGTTTCCCGATGCCCCCTTTCCCCATCCCCAAGTAACGAGCGGCAAAGCGTGGTATAACCTTCAAAGCAAAGATGCTCAGGGATTGATAGAAAGTCGGCAATTGCTGAGGGAATTGTTGCTGTCTTTGGAAAGCAGCACGGGCGTGCCTTTGTCTCGGACGATTTTAGGGGGCTTTTCTCAAGGCGGAGCGATGACTCTGGATGTGGGATTGACTTTGCCCCTAGCGGGTTTAATTTGTCTGAGCGGTTATTTACACCCGATTTCGCCAGTTGCTGGGAGTGCTTTGCCACCTGTTTTAATCGTGCACGGTACTCAAGATACTATTGTGCCCGTTAGTGCTGCTGTGCGATCGCGCGACAGTTTGACTGCTTGGGGAGCTCAGGTGCAGTATCGAGAATTTAACATGGGACACGAGATTCTGCCCGAAGTTATAGATGTAATGCGAAGTTTTGTTGTAGAAACTGTGTCGAAATCCGATTAAAGGTTTAGGATATAGTATGGCGGAAGTCTCGGGCAGGGGAAAAAAATGAAAACTTTAACCAAAGCATCGCGCGATATTGCTGTACTTACTTCTCAGGACGTGGCAGAATTGGCTGTCCGTTTGGAAGTTGACGATTATACAGATCCTTTTGAGGGATTGAATGATTGGCATTTGTTGCGATCGCTTGCCTTTCAGCGGCCGGAGCTGGTTGAACCTTATCTCCACCTTCTGGATATGGAAGCCTACGACGAAGCATAGACTGAAAAATCTAGCTCAAAATTTTCGATGGAATTGAGGAAGAAGTTAGCAGCATATTTTGTTGCGGATTAAACAGATGAATTAGAGATTTGAGTCTGTTTTTATCTTAATTTCTTTCTTGATTCTTTTTTTTTTTTAATGACATGAAAGGCAGACGAATTTTAATCGGCGTTAGTGGGGGGATTGCGGCTTATAAAGTTTGCGAAGTAGTTTCAACTTTAGCAAAAGGTGGAGTGGAAGTTAAAGTTATTCTTACTAATGCGGCCGGGGAGTTTGTAACGCCTTTGACTTTTGCTACTCTTTGCCGCCATCCTGCTTTTACTGACAAAGATTTTTGGCAACCAAGTCACGGCCGCCCGCTGCATATTCAACTGGGAGAATGGGCGGAAGTTTTTGTGATTGCTCCCCTGACTGCTAATACTTTGGCTAAGCTGGCGGGGGGGTTTGCTGATAATTTGCTGACTAATACTGTCTTGGCTTCTAATTGCCCGATTTTGCTGGCACCGGCGATGAATACGGATATGTGGGAACAGCGGGCGGTGCAGCGGAATTGGCGCGAAGTGTTGGCGGATGGGCGCTATCATGCGGCGAATCCGGGAACGGGAATGCTGGCGTGCGATCGCGCGGGTGTCGGCCGCATGGCAGAACCTGGTGATATTTTGCCTCATATTGAATCGCTGTTGTATGCGAAGGGCGATCGAGATTTAGCAGGCCTTCGGGTGTTGATCGGTGCGGGAGGAACGCGCGAACACCTCGATCCGGTGCGGTTTATCGGCAATCCTTCCAGTGGCAAAATGGGTATAGCTTTGGCGCAAGCTGCACAGCACCGCGGCGCGACTGTGACGCTGGTACACAGTATAACGGGCGAATTGCCGCTGTCAGGTATGCGGGCGATCGCAGTTACGAGTGCACAAGAAATGCGGCAGGCGATGCTGCAATGCTTTCACGATGCGGATTTGACGGTGATGGCTGCGGCGGTTGCGGATGTGAAGCCGGCTGAGTACAGTAGTCAGAAATTGCCGAAGCGATCGCTCCCGAATTGTTTACCGTTGGCACCGGTAGCGGATATTGTGGCAGAGTTGGGAAAATTGAAACAGCCACACCAAAAATTAATCGGTTTTGCAGCACAAACTGGAGATATTGTCAAGCCAGCTTTGGAGAAATTGCGGGCAAAGAAACTGGATGTAATTGCCGCCAACCCGATCGATCAAATAGGTGCAGGTTTCGGCAGCAATACCAATCAAGCAATATTAATTAATGCCGCCGGCAAGCAAGTAGAAATAGCACCTTGCAGCAAGCTAGAAATGGCTCATCGGTTGTTAGATTTTGTGATGAACGGGTGAGGGCGCGATCTACTCATTAACTGGGATTAATTACTACTGGTTCAGGCGATAATTCTGATTCCCCCAAATCCGTTGATTCCGAGTCAGCCGACAATTCAGTATCTGCGACAGTAATTTCTAGTTTAAATCCTAATACTTCGAGCACTTCTACCAAGCTGTAAATTTCCGAACCGCCGCTTTCTGTCAGCATCTTGTCGAGTTTTCCGTGATGTTCTTTTGCTGACTCCGAAAGAGCATTCATCCTGATTCGAGCCTCAATCACCTTTCGGATGGCATTTCTCAAAAGGGCGGGTTCAGGATCTTTTTCTTCCAAAATAGCGCCGATAAAACCAGCCGCTTCTTCCGGCTCGTGGAGAGATTCAATTAGGTACTCGCGGTAGCTATCACTTGTCGGTGCTTTCACGTTTTTCATAATCTGTCCAGTATTCTATAGCTTGTCGAATGTTCTGTTCTTGGGTGCTTTTATCCCCAGCTATGAGGATGACCACAATTGTCAAGCCGACTTGTCCGAAGTAGACGCGGTAGCCCGGGCCATAATTAATTCTGAGTTCAAAAACTCATTGTCCCACTGACTTGAAATCTCCGAGATTACCTTGCTCAACTTCGGTCAAGCCTAGATTGGATTCTAACTTTAACATTCCGATCGCGGAGGGCATCAAGCCACTCGGTGAATGGTGCCCTACCCTCTGCTTTAGTGTAACGTAGAATTTCCCTGGGTTGTACTTCCATCATTTTATCGTACTTGATTAACAATTTCTATCGTAAGGGCGATCGACATCGCATTAAGTGGGCAAATCATACTTAAGACAGAGGTATTCGATCGACTTTAAGCTAAACTTTGTGGCAGGAAACTTTGATTAAAACAGGGCCTTCTGAATGAATTTTAAATCGATCGCAAAAACCAATCTACTATTCGGCAGCCTGATAATTAGCCTCGGATTGCAAGCACTTCCAGCAGCAGCGCAACCAGTCACCGACGCGCAAGTTTCCGCCCTCGTAGAAGCGCTGCGACAAGCCGCCCCGCCACAAGCCGCAAACGACGGAATGTACAGTCAGTGGCAAGTTTTACCCAAGAATATTTCCCGCTGGGCAAAATTCTGTACCAAACAAGATTTAACACCGCAACAATTTGAGGCCGACGCAACAAAAGCCAAATCAATTGTTACCTGTATCGTGGGCGATTTGCTGCGTGACGAATACAAAGCTAGCAGCAACAATGAATTAACCGCTATACGCCGCGCCGCTTGCTGGTGGATGACAGGGGAATCCGCAGCTTGCAAAAGTGGCGCAACTGCTACTTTTGCGGATAAAGTTGTCAGCGTTTACCAGCAGCAGCGGCCTAAAAAGTAAAGTTTTTGCTGCGGAATTTAGATTTTTTTGACCGCAGATGGACGCAGATGGTTTTGTGCTGATGGACAGATAAGAGCGATTTTATATCAAATTCAATTATCCTATAAGCGCCAAAGATTCTTGAGAACATTAATCAGCTCTTTCTGTCGTCGAGCGATTACTTCTAGCGTCCATTCCTGTTCCCGCAGCACTTGGGTAGTAAGTGCAAAGGGTGAAACACCTGTTTTAGTGGTGAAATACTTCTGTTTTTTCACATCAAAATCATAATTTTGTGCCAGAGTGTTTTTCGCAGAAGATAGCAAAACTAAGTTGCCAAGACGGTAGTCCTATTTAGGTAATGATGGCTATAAGTTCTTCCAGACAAGGCTTTCAGAGCTTAAAGTCGGCTTTGCAGCCCTGAAGTATCCCGACTTCTTTGGTAGTCCTATTTAGGTAATGATGGCTATAAGTTCTTCCAGACAAGGCTTTCAGAGCTTAAAGTCGGCTTTGCAGCCCTGAAGTATCCCGACTTCTTTCACGTCTTTGCAGCCAGATAGCCAGTAGCTCAACGAGAGAATCAGCATGGTGGCTTCTGTCTTGGGCGGATACTTGGATCTTTCTATACGGCAGTGTCTCCATAGACTCCCGCTTTTAGGCTGTTTCAGCCATCATTACCTTCAGGGCACTACCGCCAAGACGATGTACATATTGATCGCGCTCTTCCTGACTAGGAAACCACTTCATCCACTCACTATTAGCCCCTGGATTTTGGGGAAGTACGTGCTCGACAGTAATGTTGGAGAAGTTGTAAGATGCTTCACCTTCTGACAGAGCAGCATCTAAGCGCAGCAAAACATAACGACGAATTTTTTGAATTAGGTAAAGGTCACTATCGAGGACTTTAAGGATATTGTTTGACTCTTCGGGAGTAAACTGGAGCGGTGAATAGGAATTGAATAAATCTTCCTCTTGCTCAATAGCAGTAAGCAATCTGCTGTAACGTTCAATGCGCTCATTGATATTGGCGCGGACAATCATTAAACCGGCAGCAAGGCGGTCTAAATCTATAAAGAAACGCACCAAATTATCGGGCTTATTACGGTTGCGAGATAGGTATAGAATGGCTGGTGGTATCCAGTCAAAATTATCAATTTTGTTTAACCATTTAAATAGTTGATTAATTTCCTCTGCACGCCCCTCGCTTTCATAGGTTGAGTTGTGAATTTCCGAAAAAGCCTTAGCATAAGGAGCTAAAATTTCATCAATGAATTGCTGAGGCCCAGCCGCAGGATTAATGTTTTCCTGAAACTCTTTAAGGATACTCTTGCTAAGTTTTTTCTTTTCCTTAATCATGCGAATATGAGAAAACAAATCTTTGAATAACTCGCGGCCCAGATTTTCTTCGGTATCTTCCCACTTTTTAGTATATTTTTCTTGTTGGCTTTCGGGTATTTTTCCGATAATGTCCGCTTTCAAGATATCAGTTATGGAGAGATCCAATCCCCTGTTGTTCAACACAGAAAATATCCGATATGCAGAGTCAAAGTCAGGCGTTGAAACTACTACTAAGTAGCACTGGGTAATGATGAACTGGGCAAGACGTATACGGTGGGATTCGGCGATAGTCTGCAAACGTTGCCAGAATAAATATGCGTTTTCTTTAATAAGTTTTTGACTATCCATCAGCTCAGCACTGTTCAATTCTCGAAGCTTGTTAATACCACCTTCATTTTGAATATATGTCTTGAAAAAGTCTGCATCTCGCTCGCGCAAAGTCAGACGGTAACGATTAGAGATATTCGCGATTAAGCTGCCTTTTTGGTATAGATAAGTGGTCAAGTCATTGGCGTGTTCTGTTGGCAATGATGCTCTGAGAGCAGCTAGTAGTATGGTGAGAGTCGTTAGACGTTGCTGACCATCTACAATTTCAGCCTTGGGCTGCTCCGATTTAATCAAAACAATGCTACCGAGAAAGTACGGGTTGAGTTCATCAATCGTCTCGTTACCATCTCCCAAGAATGTTAGCAGGTCTTCCAGAAGTTCCCCAGCTTCCTCCTTTGTCCAAGCATAGGGACGCTGGTAGAGGGGAATGGTGAACATAAAGTCATCGCTAAATATTTTTTTAATCGGATGTTGTTCACCCTTGATGCTGACACGGTTCATGCTGGAGTCCTGTGTTAGGTGTGATTGGTAATTGCTTCCCGAAAGTCAATCTTCCTTATTGCTAGAATACCATGCTCAAGCTTGGAAAGGCGAACTCTCAACTTAGCCTGTGCACGCTGGTTCATTCGTCCCGCCGCAGGTTTCAATCCGATCCTGAATTATCCCTTTTCTGCCTGACTTCTCATCAACTTTTGCACGCTCGCCAAAGCCCGATTTAATTCATAATTTTTTCTTTCTGAATTCTGCAAAAAAGCCTCCTGTTCTTCCTCAATCATTAACACATCCTGCCGCACCAAACCATCTAATAATTTTTGAGCAGCACCAAACAAACTATCTTTGATAAATTTCCGAAACCAAACCGGTAATTTGTGCAGCCGCCAAAACGCATTTAATGAGGTAAAGTGAATTAAATAAGCGCGAGTTGCTGTCTCGCTGACCGGACAAACCAAGCAGTAAATCTTAAAGTCGCTCCCCAAAGTTGAAACCCAGTGCGGGTAAACATAACTCACTTCCAGCGGTTCCGGGTGCAGTCGGCGCAAAGACTTAAAAAATAACTGAGAAATTGACCAGATTTTATCTATTTTGTAATAACTTTGTGCCTGATAGCGAGCAGTTACTTGATGCTCGTTTTCTTCTAAAGTATCTAACACTGGATTTGCCCAAGCTTGCCAATCATCGTGCAAGTGTCCGTGGTACATATCCATCAAGTTTTCGATTAAAAATGAATAGTGTGCCTGACAGTTAATAACTGAAACTGTGGCAACATAATTGAGATGTTCCCACTCTGGCAAATCCAATAAATTAGTTTTTTCGGCTTGGGTTTCGTCGCCAGGAAACAGCCAGATAAAACCGTTGTTTTCCTTGACTGGATAGGAGCGAATTTTGCAGTTAGGTAGCTTTTGATTTTCTGCTAAATAATCGACTTCGGCGCATTCCCCCCTTGCATTTAAGCGCCATCCGTGGTACGCGCATTCGATTAAATCGCCTTTAACTTTGCCGTGGCTGAGTTTAACTTGTCGGTGCGGACATCTGTCTTCTAAAGCGTTGATTTTGCCTGCACTGTCGCGGAAAAGTACGATCGCCCGATTCCAGATTTTCGCAGCGACGGGCTGAGTTTGCACCTCGGTGCTACGGGCGATTGCATACCACAGATCGAGATTAATGCCCAACTGGCGGATGTGAGTTTTTTGTTCTTTTGCAGATACCGATTCTATCGCGTTGTTTTGCATTACAAATGTTCCCAAATTACGCCCATAAAACAACCCAATTTTACAAAATAACAGCCGGGAAAGCAACGACCGTAAATTTTTTTAAATCTCCGTTCTGACAAATACTTATCGCTAGCTAAATGCTTCAACCACCCAGGCGACAATCGAAATTTTAATAATCTTAAAGCATTGCGAAACCCGTAGGTGGAACAGTCGGGTCTAAAATCTCTCGCTGCACCTAATATGTAGCCTATTGTAGCAGGGGTTTCGACTTCCGAAATATTATCTAAAAACACGATTTTTCCGTGCGGATTTAACAATTTTTTAATTGCATTTAGGGCGGCGGGTAGGTTTGGCAGGTGGTGAAAAGTGGCAGCACTAACTATTAAATCAAATTGGCTATCGAGCGCTAATTGACTGGCATCCATTTGGATGTATTCGATATTGGGAGCTGAGCGTTTTTGACTGGCGATCGCCAGCATTTTTGCGGAAAAATCGACGGCGACTACATTATCGTAATACTGGGCTAATTCAAAAGCAAGAATTCCCGAACCGCAGCCAATATCTAATGCTGCACCTTTGCTAGCCGATAGGTTGCTAGTAAAGAAATCGTTCGGGTTCTGCAAGGTGGCAGCGAAATCGTATTCTGTTGCAAAAGCATCAAACATTACAGATTTATTGCAAATTTTGCAGTTACTCTTCAGCATCTATTATTGCTTTATACTCATTCAATAATATTTTAACCGCAGATCTACCCCCCTCAACGCAGATATTTTTTTTGTTCGCAAGCTCTGCCTTTTCTCCTCAGCGAAACCACCCCCCCAAACCGTAACTCATCTTAAAAAAACAAGGCAACTGTAGAAAAGCTTCAAACCCTTCTTGAATCAGTCATTCCCATTTTTTCACATCTAAAATCTAAAATCTAAGGAATGAGAATTAAATAACCTGCAATGCGTGATTTTCTTGTGGGATGGGCCAGAAAGCCCGTCTATAAGAGACGGGCTTTCTGGCCCATCCCACAGGCTTATGCAAATTATTTAATTCACGATCCTAAAATCTAAACTGGTAGGGCTGGGGGCGGGTTTCACCCAGGATAGCAGCCAATAATTGACGATTTATAAAACCCGCCCCCGCTGCAAACCTTAGATTTTTAACACGCCTTCGGGATTCACCGTCAAGAGCGATCGCCTTTGCAAACCCTCCTGATATAAAATAGCATTAGCTGCCAACAAACCGCTGCTAACTGCCCTTTCCATTAAACCGCAAGGAAACGGCATTTTTACCCAATCTCCCGCAAACAAAAGATTAGGTACAGCGCAGCAAGTCTCCGGGCGTTCCGCATAACTACCGGGCGGATATCCCGAGAAATTCTTTTGATTTACCAATTCCCGGTGCAGCATATTTGCCTCTTTTAATTCCGGCACAATTTCGTACAATTCTTGCTCAAAAGTCGCCAGCAAAACTTCCTGATTCGGAAATTCCTTCTCCTTGTAACAATAAGCGTGCAGTTCCACAACACTACCGCCAGTTTTCTGATTCCACTCGATGAACTGATCCTGAATTCGGTGGTAAAGCGTGATGCTGTCAGTCAGTTTGTAGCCGGAAAGCGAACTGAAATTGCTGTGTTCCCAGGGAAATTCGCGATCGAACCAAAAACGACCCACCGCAAACGGATCGGCTATTTTTAAGTTCTCGATCCGGCTGTACACCTGCGGATTTACCTCACCGCTGGCCAAACTAAACAAATGCTGCATCCCCGGAACATCTGCCGCCAAAACATAATAATCAGCCTTCAATGTTTCTCCCAAATTTTGCGGCTGCGACTTGTTAATTGCTGCGGCTAACTGTATTTCATCTGCTTTTTTATCGACTACCTTAAATCGAGGCAAATCCCGCTGAGCCGGCCCGCTGACAACTCGCCCTTCGGCATCAAAAACGGCTCCGTGACAAGGACAGTGAAATTGACCGTCGTTTTGTTTCTGAACTGTGCAGCCTTGGTGAGTGCAGCTCAGAGAAATTGCCTCTTTACCGGACGGTGCGGCGGCAAATACGCTGTCCCCAGCTCCGAAATATTCGGTAGAGTGGCTGTCAGTTAACAGCGCGTTTCTCTTCACCCAAAAAGGTATTTTACTTTGCACGTCTCCCGACTGGTAAGTCAAAGAATCAATCTGACCGTTTTCCCAGCGAATGTCACTGACTGCGACATCTGTCAATACTTTGCCACCTTTGCTTTCAATGGCTCGGGCAATAGGCTGCACCAAACTCGTGCCCATATCTTGCCGCGTGCCGTTGAAGGCCAAACCCTCTGGATTTCCGAAAAAGTAAAAGTGGAAAAATTGCATTAATTCTCCCGCGCTCAATTCGTCTGGAGCGTTGAGGCTGGATTTGGCAAAAGGCAAAAAATACAAGTCATAAAGTCCGCGCGGAAATTCACCTTTTACCCAGTCGGCAACTGATATATTGTCGAGGCGATCGAAAGTTTTTTTAGTTTGAAAACCGCCGATTTCTCGAAAAACTTGCCAGTGAGCGGGTTTTGTAAGATTGATTCCCCACTTTAGCCGATTGGGAGAAGATATCCCCAAGTCCACTATATTCCAGGGAAAAGCTGAATGGTTGGGACGGAAAACTTCGGGTTTGTATTTGCCGTCTCGAAACAGAACGGCGTAGGATTCTAAAGATACAAAGTTATCAGTAATTTCTAGTTCTTCAACCACACTTTTGAGGTTGTAGTATTGCGGAAAAAAACCGTGGAAACCGTGTTCCATCATAAAAGTTTCGTTGCCGACTTGTATGGGCCAACTAGCAATTTTGCCGCCGAGTTGGGGCGATTTGTCGAGCAATGTTACGGCGAAGCCCCGCTGGGAGAGTTCGTAAGCACAGGCGAGTCCGGCCAAGCCTGCCCCCACAACTGCAACGGTTTTGCGGTTATTCAGCATTCGCGGCAAGTCAAGAGAATCTTGCACAAAAATGGTGGGCTCTGGCTTGGAAAATCGAGAGTAGCCCAGCAGCCCGCCGGCGGCACCGACTCCGAGGAATTTGAGGGCGGTTCTTCGAGAAACTGGTTGGGATAGCGGTGAATTGGTTGATTGACTCATCAGCGGTACACGGTAACGGGCTTTAAACACAAATACGCCATAAGGCATATATCATAGACCGAAATCCCGATATGTGAAGAAATACTAAGACACATTCCCCAGTCCGATCGCGATCGCACCGTGTCAAGTTCGATCGCACACAATATTTCTAAGGTATGATGTTTTCTGGGTGTATGTAAAGTATTCTTAAGCCCGCTTTACCAAAGCCCAATTCTAAAATCTATCACCTAAAACCCATAGACTCCCGTGACAGTTAAACTATTGTGGAAATTGCGCCGCCGAGAGTTTCTTAAAGCTTTCTCAATCGGCTTAGCCGCCCCTTTTTTCTATAACGTCGCAGGACATTCTCAAGACTATTCAAATTCAGAAAAAAGTGCGTTACCGAACCCCTCGCAGAGGAGCGCCACCAATCCTATAGCCCGAGAAAACCAAAAACCAGGCACCCCAGACTGGGAGTTAGAAAATCCAGCCACCAAGCGAGAAATCGAAGGTTACGCCTCTGTTACCAGCGTCAATCTCGGCGGCAAAATTAAATTATTTGTCAATACTAAAGAACCCAATTATACCATAGAAATATTCCGCACCGGATGGTATAACGGAATCGGCGGTCGCCGGATGAACGATCCAATTGTGCGCAAGGGAACCAGACAGCCTCCGCCGAGAGAAGATGAAGCCTCGGGACTAATAGAATGCGATTGGAAAGACCCGTATATTTTGCAAATTCCCGAGCGCGCCGATGACTGGATAAGCGGCATTTATTTAGCCAAACTAACCGCCAGCCGAACTGGAAAGCAAAGTTATATCATATTTGTAGTCCGGGATGACGATCGCAAATCCGACATTTTATTTCAGTCCAGCGTTACCACTTTTCAGGCCTACAACAATTGGGGCTACAAATCGCTTTACCGCTGGAACAGTCAGGCAAAACAAGCCTACAAAGTTTCCTTTAATCGGCCCTACGCCATGAGTCCCAACCGCAAGGCAGCTTACGGCGTAGGTGCGGGCGAATTTCTGACCACTTTTCAGCCAAAAAGGAGGACTTCGAGCGCTGGTTGGGAATACAATATGGTCAGGTGGCTGGAAAAAGAAGGCTATGACGTTACCTATGCCACCAACATTGACACGCATTTTAACTCCCGGTTGCTGTTGTCTCACAAAGCATTTTTGTCCGTAGGTCACGACGAATATTGGTCGCGAGATATGCGGGAAAATATAGAAGCAGCTAGAGATGAAGGCGTCAGTATCGGCTTTTTTGGTTCCAATATTTGCTACTGGCAGATCCGCCTAGAACCCAGCCGGATTACTGGCGAAGTAAACCGAACTGTAGTTGCTTATAAAGAAATGGCAGATTTAGACCCTCTGGGCGGATTGAAAAAAGAAGTCGGCGCCGTTAATTCGCCGGTAGAAATAGCGGCAGTTGGGCATTTAAACTACGGCATCGGCAAACCAGACCGCGCTCAAATAGCAACAAGTTACAATAAATCCCCAGCACTTTATTCTTTAGTAACGACTCGCTGGCGAGACCACACTGTCGGCAGTCCCGAAGATGCTTTGATCGGCGTCATGTACGAGACATTTCAAGTTAATTCTGATATTGTCATTGATGAAAGCGCCCCCGATTGGCTGCTAGAAAAAACTGATTTAAAAAAGGGCGACAAGTTGCCGGGACTGTTGGGTTATGAAGTCGATCGAATGTTTGGCAATGCCCCTAAAAATATAGTTCGGGTCGCTCATTCTCCATACCCTCACGGCGGCGGCACTCGCTATGCTGACATGACGGTTTATACAGCAGATTCGGGGGCGAAAGTATTCGCGACCGGTTCCATGCAGTGGGCGTGGGGATTGGACGATTACAATGCGCCGCAGTTACGGCCGCCAGTTTTAAATGCCGGAGCTCAGCAGATAACGCGAAACGTTTTGGCAAAGCTGTTAAATTCAGCTAAACATTGAATCACCGAATAAGTGAATCAACAAAAAACTGTAGGGTACGCACTGCACACCTTACCCTTAAGTAGTTAAATAAAATTAATTACACAAACAACTAATGGCTCTTCAGAACTTATGGTGATAACTTTATCTAATAAAAGATAGACTCGTGCATAAGACTAGAAGCTGAAACTCAT
>NZ_JAUBQW010000021.1:0-60982 GCF_036701485.1 Microcoleus sp. Pol11C3
TTTTTTTGGCATGGCTATTTTTGCTCGATTTTTTCAGCAATTATAACAGACCTATGACAACCGGATTCCGTATGATATAGCTTGCGATGGAAAATCTGCTGGTTCTTGGCAAAAATTGATAGCTTCTTCTTCCCCAAACGAGACGCAGGTCTCCAGCAGCAGCATCTTTTGGCAACGGCGAGCCATAAACTCGATAGCTTGAGTAGGTTTTTGCAGGTGATACAGCAACCCGTAGCAGTAAACAATGTCAAATTGCTGATTTATTTTTAAATCTGGTGTGTCTAAATCTAGTTGTATTGTCTCAATATCGGGATAGCGCAATCTAATTATTTCTATCTTTTACGGTCTACCTTCAGTGACAATTACTTCACAGCTTCTATCCCGAAAAAAGCTTGTATGATCGCCAATTCCTGCTCCAAGTTCTAATACAGTTTTCCCTACAATATCTAATCCTAAGCTTGCTAAATGTTCTAATTTTCTCTGGTTGTGTCGCAGATATCCATCGCAGTGGAATACCGTAATAGAATCGATTTGTGGTTCCTGCTGGTCTTTAATGGTAACATCAGCTTGACTGGGGATGAGAGACTCGATATCATAAACCATCAACGTAATCCAAAATTCGGGAAACAGCAGGCAGAGAAGTTATTCCTTTGTTGACAAGCTCTGGAAATTGAGCCAAACTCTCAACGATATTGTTGGCAAAATTATAGTCAGGGTTGTTGCCATAGTGTAAAGTTAAATACTCTAATAATTCGAGAGTATAGTCAGGGAAATTGAGAATATCAGCAATGCAAGCTAATTTGAGAATTTTATCGGGTGTTTTTAGATTGTTTTCCAAGCCGTCTTCTATCAGATCCCGCAAGTAAAAAGCATCTCCATATAATAACTGTCCATCACGAACTGTTGAACGAATTGGAGATATACTCCGCAAGCGATAAGCTCTATCTAAATCGAACAAAGTAAATCCTTGTTCCCTGAGATAAATATCAACGTCCGCAAATAAAGGCTGATTTTTATAGAGGTGTGAAAACTCGACTTCAGCCTGCACCGCAAGAATAGAGTGTCCTAAGATTTGAGAAGCACCTTGTAATACTTGTAATTCTGCGCCCTGAACGTCAATTTGCAAAAAGTCGATTTCCTCAATGCCTTCACTTTGGCAAAACTCATCTAATGTAGTTGTTTCTATTCCCATATAAAAATCTAAGTTGACTAATTCTGACAAGCCTGAAAACCGCTTAAGATAAGGTTCATTGGGTGGGTACAGAGAACTACACATGGGATGCTTAGTTACATAAAGTGTAGATTCGCCTACAGAATTTGCTAGCGCTAGAGGAATATGCTTTTCTGTCCAATTTATGTGTTGAGCTTCCAGAGCAGTATTGCTAGCCTCACAAGCATCAGCATCAGCATCAAATCCATAGATAGTCAGATTTGGTGCAAATATTTCCCAGCCTTTCTGACTGTAGTCATCTTGACTGCTAATTTTGCGAGAGCCAACGTTACAAAGTGTCATGTGAATTTTATCTAAATGACCACTTTTCTTTAAACAGGGGAGAAATACTGACATAGCTTTAAAGTTGCCTTACTTGATTTTAGTACAAATGTACTTTTAGGATTGAGAAAGAAGGTGTATTTTGCTATCAGGAACAGCGATTACATTTAGGTTTCCATCCAACTCGTCAGATGAGTTGATAGGAATTAGTTCCTGCACGTAAGGTTGATAGCGAAAGAGTTTATACCCTTTGCTTTTAAGATAATCAGCAACAGGTAAATTACTGCCTTTGCTCATAGCGATATTTTCATAGAGGATGATAGGACAAAATTCCGATAACATTTTTTCGCTACCTATTAGAACTGACATTTCGTGTCCTTCTGCATCTATTTTAAGGTAATCAACTCGGTTGACGTTTTCCTGCTCAACTAAACTGTCCAAAGTAAAACACGGGACTTCTTCAAAGGAACCAATTTGCAGTGATTGTGCCGCATCGCCAGTAACAATTTCGTTCAATTCGGTAGCTGCGTAAAGCTGCAATCGTGCTGTACTAATGCGATCGCTAGCAGCTCCAGCACATATTGTTACCCAATCGAACTCATTGATTTTACAAGTTTCTTCTAAGCAGCGCAAGCAACCTGAAAAAGGTTCAACTGCTAGTACACGACCTGTAGCCCCCACCCGTCGCGCAGCAGTAAAGGTATAAACCCCGACATTTGCGCCAACATCTATCACCGTCATGCCCACTTTAACAGAGTTTCGCCAAAATTCCATTTCATGTTCAAACCAATCTCCCTCTGCCAGTAGGACACCTGTTACAATACTCCGAAAACTTGGCTCAACGGCTAATAATAATTTTTTTTCAACAGGTAGGTAAGTGACAGAAGAATTTGCTGCTAATTTTGCCCATTTCCACTCAGGATCAGCAGGATTTTTATCGTGAAATGCACGAGCCTCATTTAGCCAGTAGTTAGCTGAATTTCCATCCTGTATATCTTGATAAGCGAGGTAGAGAGCTTGAAAAATTTGTGACGAATGTGGCGCTAGCTGCTTGGCTTGGTGCAGGTATAAAAGTCCTTCCCTTAAATTGTTACCCATGCACGATACTCCTAGTTTAAACTTGATAAAACTCGAATCTGCTAAAACGTTTTCTGCTAGATTCAGTAGTCGGAGTCCACCTGCTCCATAAAATACAATATGAGTTCGACATAGCACTTCACTTAAAAGGAAAAATGCCTGAGTATAAGCATCTCTTGCTTGAAGTAAATGTGTCAATTGCTCAGCTAGAGTATTAGACAAGCTGTTGCGCGGTGAAGGTAGGTAAACCAGTGCAGAGGGAGGTTTCTCTATATTGCTGTAAACATTAGGGATTGTGTTGATAAAAGCAGGAAAAGCAAGTTCTATAGCTTGCGACATTTCTCCAGTCATAGTCAAGACGAGAGCTAGATGAGCCATACAGAGAGGACAGTTATCTTTCTCTATTCCTTGGTTTAAGGCTTCTAAAGCCATATTCAGGTACAGTTGGCGATCTAATAAGTCTTCAGACTGTTCTGCTAGGATCAAAGCTAATACTGCAACGTTGTTTAAGTCTAAGCAAGAGGTAGGTTCTTCCCAGCAAGTGCTTTCAAGGATTATCGCTACACGAGCTAAAGAATTTGCATCCAAACTAGGACAATTATGATAAATGTAGTCGATATATTTATCTTTAAATTCGCGAGAAGAATCCATTGAGTTAGCATCTACTTTCCCAGAGCTTATCAGAGAACTTTTTTGAGAATAGAGGGGAAGGGCAAGTAATAAAGCATCACTAACCGTTTTTGCCATTTTTGACCATGAGAATTTTTTCGCTTGCTCGAACCCAGCAGCTATCAAAGGTTGGCGTACTTCCGGCTGTTGAATATTAACAAGTGCGATCGTCATTGCTTCAACATCATCATCCTGAACATATAGTGCAGCTTCTCCTGCCACTTCAGGTATAGAAGCATTGGGACAAGTAATAACTGGACATCCGCAAGCCATTGCCTCTAAAATCGGCAAGCCAAAGCCTTCATACTGGGAGGGATAGACCAGCGCAACAGCACCCGAAAAAGCTGCTTTTAACTCTTCATCGCTCAGGGGCAGCTTATGCACTGTACTCCCTGAAGTGTAAGGTTCAAACTCATCTTTTGTTAAAGCGCTGTGAGCTGTGCAGACAATATCAAATTCTGGTTGATTGGGGAGTTGCGCGAAAGCTTCCAAGAATAATGGTGCATTTTTATGACCGCCTGCGGCACCTACCATCATAAAGTATGGCTTTGAGAGATTATATTTAATCTTAAAACTCTCGATCTCCTCTGGACTAGCTGGCGATAAATTTTTGGGAACTCCACAATGAGCGACTGTTACTAACTCTGGGGCAATATCAGGAAAAAACTTTAATAAATCTGATGCTGTATTGTGGGAAATAGTAATGTATGCAGATGCGTGGCGGATGCCGTAATGTTTCTCGCGCCACATGGGTTCATCAAGATTTGTCTCAAAGACTTCAGGAGTCATGTCATAGGCGATAAAGACGGAAGGTGTTGATAGTGGCGTTGTGTAGTAAGTTGAGATAAATAAGTCAGCTTCTAGTTCGTCGCAGACTTGCTGGAGCATTTCGCGATCGCCATCCGTCTTCTCATAGTCGTAAGCAGGAACGGGGCAATAGAAAATGCCTGGAATTTTGGGTGCAGTTCCCGCGCGATCGAGGACAATAATATGTTTGGCAAAATCCTGCGTCACCCACTCTTCTAAGAGCGATCGCCACACGCGAGCAATTCCCGTATTGTAAAGCTGGAAAAACACGCCGTCCACAATAATCCTGGGAGGCTGTTGGTGGGCAAGCATAGTTTGCCTCTGCACCTTTTGTGGCTGCTGGAAATGCCACTCATTACTATCCTTTTGTCGTCGCGCGATCGGTGATATTCCCAGTGCCTCTGCGGTATTAACCAGCGTCCCGTCTGACACCCAGGAAAAATAATTGCCTAGGCGCACGGGAAAACTCGTTGCAGTTTGCAGGGACATCCATTCTGCCACTGCATTTTTGTAACCGTAATACCGTTCCTTAAAGCGGAGTTGCTCAGGTGTCGCATAAGCAAAGTGTTGAAATACCAAGCCCTGTTTTTCTGTTTCTTCGTGAAGGAAAGGATTGAGAGTAGCAATATCCCTAACTTCACCGTCTGCAAAAGGCTCAACTAAGCTGGGGGGCGAATGTCTTTTCCACCTCGCTCCCGGTTTATACCTCCAGGTCCGCAACCATTCCTGCTGCGGATGCTGAGAATAACAGTTGCGCGTGCTGACAGCCAGGTTTTCTCCGACAAAAAACCAGCACCAGTAGTAAGCTGCTGTTTTTTCTGGATAATCTGTAAACATCTGCCGGACAGTACAAATCTGCTCAACCGTCCACAGTTCATCTACATCTACTTGCCACAGCAAGCACTCCTGATTAATCCTTTCCAAGGGTGCATTGACCATTTCTAGTTTTCCATCCCAGAAAACTCCCGTTGGTTTCCGATAAATTGTTACATTATCTGGATAGAGCTGGGCGAGTTCATCTAAGTATTCTGTTGTCCCGTCCTTGCTGCGACCGTTAGCATGAAGCTCATCGGTAATCTGCCCGCCGAATTTAAGCATCCAGGCACTATCGTGTTTTTGCTCAGCTACACCCTCAACAATATGCCAGTGCCATTTGA
Organism: Microcoleus sp. Pol11C3; assembly: GCF_036701485.1. Lineage (NCBI taxonomy): Bacteria > Bacillati > Cyanobacteriota > Cyanophyceae > Oscillatoriales > Microcoleaceae > Microcoleus > Microcoleus sp. Pol11C3. The sequence goes on from NZ_JAUBQW010000021.1 coordinate 5,203, forward strand.
AGGGCAGTTGTTTAAATACTTCTATGTGGTAGCGGATAAAAGGCTGGCCGTTGAGGACGATTGTCAAAAAGTTAATTGGCATAGATTTCCGAAAAATTGGTTCGCTATTCCACGGATCGAAAGGAATGAGTTTTTGGGACGACAAGTGCGGACGAAAGAAAAATTTGCCTTTTTCGTTGAGCATACAAGCTGCAAAGGAAAATGAGCTATTGGAAATTGCTGTGATATCGCACTGGCTCAACAAATAAAAATCTGGATAAAATTCTGCTTCCGGTAACTCCAAACCTAAATCTTTCGTCGTGACGGGATTATACTCCTCAAAATCCCTTAAAACTTTTTCCGGTTCATCGCTGGCAATAAATAGTATTGGTTCGTCGAGGGTTTCCCACAAACCTTGTAGCCATTCCTTGTACCATCCGCTCGGTGCTATAAAAAAATCTTCGTAGCCGTAGTCTCCCCGCCGCAAGTGCAAACCGACGATGGTTTTGCCGCGTGATCGCAGACGAGCGAGCGCTTCCTTCATTTTCGTTTCTATTTCCCGTACAGGTTTGAACAGGGAGCGGAAATACTCTTGGTAGGGTTTGTAATACTTTGTGTGATATTGAAAATAACCCCAAAAGTTCACATTTTTAAATATTTCTTTCGCATTAGGGATGCTAGCTGCTGACAATTTATTTGTGGGTTCGATAACTACCGGTAACTCTTGAGAAATGGGCGAATCATTGCAACCAAAGAGATATTGACCAATCCAAGCTGGCGTCTCTACTTTCAACTTATGTTCTTTGGCATAAATTTTCAAGAAGGCATACTGAAATATTTGATTGGCCAACCGTCCGTTTCTACCCAGGGTGGACATTGTGACTGCGGGCTTTTTCACATAAAACGCATCGCCCCAAGATGGATGGAACGGTGTTGTCGTTGCTACGCGATCGAAACCGCACATCTCCAGAAAATCATCCATTTCGTCAATTAAAGCGCAGCCTTCATAGAGTTCTTCATAATTAACTTCCGTGTTTATTGCTTCTATGTATCTGAGAACATTCGTTGCTCCCTGCAAGGCCAACAACTCTGCACCTTGAATATCAATATTTAATATATTAAATTCCGCAGCATCAATTTGAAGTTCTTCTAGAAGTGTATCCAGAGTTCTCGACTCCACAACTACACGCTCAACTTCCTTGATTTCTGGATAAAACTTTTGATGCTCCTTCAATGGTAAGATAGAACTGCTTTGATCCATAGAAGTTACATACAATGTGCTTGTGCCGTTGATGTTGCTAACTGCACAATTCACCGCTCGCACGTGAGGAGAACCCGCTATATTCGTTTTCAAACGTTCAAACACAACAGGGTTGGCTTCAACAAACAGTACCCTTTGCACCCCCATTTCTCGGTATCTTGCAATTTCCTTGCCTTCGTGTGCCCCAATGTGAATAATGCCGCGCGGTGCAACCGAATGTTTTCCGCAAAGCTGCTGCAAATCGAGCAGATTTGGTGCTTGACTAAAAATCAAATCTGTGAACCTCTCGTTCACTGCTAAAAAGTTGCTATACTCGTAATTCTCATATTCTGGTAAAAACTCGGGTAAGGGTTGTAAAGCATTGGGCAGTATTTTAAAGATTGTATAACGAAATCTTTGTAAATGCTCGAATACTTGTTTTAATGTGATGTTGGCATCAACAAATGTTCCGCCATACTCAAACTGAATATAATCTACTTTGCCTTTTTGCAAGAGGTTACTTGCTCCGTGAATAACTTCTAATTCGCCGCCTTCTGTATCAATTTTTAAGAAATTAATTCGCTTTATAGCCCTTGTTTGGACATAATCATCAAGAGTAGCTGTTAAAACCTGAAATGGCTTAGGTGAATGAATATTATACTGTTTTTCGCTTTCAAATCGGCGGTGAAATGTACTCCACCCTGAAAATTTCTCGTAATAATAAAATTCCCTGATTTCCTGTTGGTGTGCTATTGCCAAGTTGTTTAACACGAGTTGACCGCTTTTAATCGGTTCAGCCATGTTCTGTAGAAGTGTTTGATATATTGGCGGTGCTGGCTCAAACAAATGGATTTGAACGTCGGGGCATATGTTTAATACTTGATTTGTCCAGCTACCTATGTTTGCGCCAATATCGAAAACGACATTACCGGAAGCAATAAAATTTTCTATAATCTTTAATTCATAGTTATTGATAGACTCTCCCTGATTAATATTATTAGCAGACACCGCAGTGCTTTGATGATTTTGTTCCTGTTTCCCGCTGGGTGTATTGCCTAAACTTGTGTTCAAATTTTGGCAATGCTGAACAATTAGTTCTTTTGCCAGCGCCGGAACAGCAATAATAACATCATCAATAATTACAATATGCCTGCTGTTTTTTCCTGAATTCAAAAAATTTAGGACTGCGCTAATATCCGGCCAATGTTGAGGTGAATGTGGCCGCGGTGGAGGAGATAAAAACAATCGGGCATCATCAATAAAAATAAAGTGTTCGCAATCGGAGCTGTTGATTATTTCGATTTCAGCGAGTAAGGGACACTCATCGATTTCTCCATAGGTTTGCCCTCCGCTCCAATGAGCGTCTAGCCAGAATAAACTTGGGCTTTGAAGTTGTGAGAGTGTATTTTCAAGAATGTTTCTGGTATCACCGTACAAAAAGTCTATGTTTTTGATATGACCGTAGTTTTCGGTAACTTTTTGATAAAGGTCTTGAGAATACTCTATTGTAAAAACTTGTTCAAATACTTGGCTTGCCCAGTATGCTGTATGACCTTGATAGGTTCCTGTTTCAATAAAATTATTAATCCCGCAAGCTGCTTTTAGTTGGGAGATGATTTCTATTGGTGGTCCCATGCGTACTATGCCCATATTCAATCCTTCGTTTTGTGAAACTAAGTCTGGTATTTTAATTAGGAAGTTACATACAACAATTTAATCATTTTCAATCTCTCTTACTAACAAAATTGACCGATCGTCTACTATTTCCCCTTAGCCTGCCCCAACAGCGCCTTATAATCCACTCGATCGGGATTTAGCTTCACCAACTTCTGCAAAGGCTCGATCGCCCCCAGCTTATTATTCATCTGCAACCGCACATTTGCCAACCCCTCCAGAGCCGTCTGATTCTGCGGTTCCCGCTGCAAAACCGTCTGATATCCCCGTTCCTGCGCCGCCAGCAGAGATTCCTGGGAAACAGCAGCAGCCGGTTTTTGTTGGTGCTGGCTGCTCAAACCGCTGCTGAACAGAGTCACAATACCAAAAATCGCAGAACCACCAAACGACACCATCGATACTAACGCAAAAATCTGCTTAATGCGATCGCTCCGATGAACCGGACGAACACTAAATTTTTTCTGTGTACTTTCCATTGCTAACTTTTGGCCTCGCTGTTTTCCAGGCACTCGCAAAGCACCTATCTTTAGATTGCCCAAGTTCGATCGCAAAAGGATCGCCCTTCGCCATTTAAAATTTGAGAGCTATTCTAGCCCACCACACAACACCAGAAATTTGTCAAGGACATTTAGGTAACGATAACACGCGGGCGAGCGAAATGGGTGAAGCACGATCGCCCGCTGATTTTTTAGCTGTTACCATCAGGCAATTGGCCAAACTGATCTCGGTAACGTGCTAGCAAAGATTCGAGTTCAGCAGCACGCTGACTTTCTGCTTCCGCGCGCTGGCGTTCCGCTTCTGCGCGCTGGCGTTCCGCTTCTGCGCGCTGGCGTTCCGCTTCTGCGCGCTGGCGTTCCGCTTCTAATGCTGAGGCTAATTCATCAGGAAGCAGTAATTTTTCTCCATTATCTTCCCGATAAAAAACGATGAGTTTGCCCTCTACTTCTAAACGCAGTTGCAACACTTCACTGCGACTGTCAGTAATTAATTGATAGCTATCTTCCCACAGTCGATATCCCCGCAATTTTTCCGGTATCCATTGTCCTTTGGGGTCAAACAACCAATATTCTTGAACTTCTAAACTTTCGTACAGGTCTTTTTTCCTAACTTTATCTTCCGACTGCGTGCTCGATGACGTAATCTCAAAAACTATTTTTGGAACTTCCCCTTCTAACCATATTTTATAATTATCTCTGCCTCCGGGTTCGACATCATAAATTACCATCACATCTGGTGCAGTACGCAATTTTGGGAAACCTTCAGCATAATATAAAAACTGGTTGGCCAAAACAGTAGCCCGCTGTCCCGCGAGGTATTGTTTTAGGACTTCTAAAGTGCTTAAAATTGCATAGAGGTGGTCGTAGGTTTCTGCCACGGGTTTTCCATCCGCACTGGGGTAGACAATTTCAGATGATTTGAGGGTGGGAACGACTGCTGTCATGGTCGTGCTTCCTATGAGTTGTAGCTCTATTATAAATCTTTTTGCTGTTGCCAATTATTCTGCGATCGAAGCTTGCCTAGAGTTGCACAATGATTGCGAATTGATATCCAATCTTAACTCGAAAATCCCCAAAAATCGCCCATCTAAAGTCCCAAATCTAAAATCGCTCGCTCGCCCTTGTGAATTCCTTAATTGCCTCAACATGACTCGGCATATTAACACACCTGACGAGTAAACCAATATCGAGATCTGGGAGCAATTGGGAACTTGCAATCTCTTCGTATGCTTGCTGTCTGAGAGCATACAGAGACAGTTGGCTGTTTTCCCAAAACCAGACTTCAGGGATTTGCAGCGGTTTGTAAGCCTCTAGCTTATCAATTCCGCCGCTAGTGACGACTACTTCGATCGCTAAATCTGGACATTCTCTGTCAGTACCCAATTCGTAAGACTTGTCTGCTTCACACTTCACTCTTACCGATTCATTTTCTAAAGTCAGAGACTCCGTAGGGGTGAAATCGATTCCTGCCACCATCATGTAAATTTCTACCAACGCACCGATACGTCCCTTGGCTGTTTCGTCTTTTCTTCCAGGCATTTTCTGAATCAGCAGTACCCCATCTAAAAAGGACAGCCGAACCCCTGGAATATCGAGCATCGGTTCTAAGGTTTTGAATTGTTCCCAAGTTAACCCTGGAAATAGCAACGGCCGATCTAATTTCTCTTCTAATGTTGTTGCAGTCATGGCGCTCCTTAATTCCCAATCGAAAATCTAAACTCTAAACTCTAAAATTGATCGCTCTGGCTCCTTGATTCCGAATTATTCAATCTAAAATCTAAAATCGATCGACCTCCCACAGGTTCAAATGCCATCAGGATCGATGCCCGGACTTCTCAAGTATGCCATTAGTCGATCTGCCCTCTGGCGTTCCTCTTCGGCACGCTGGCGTTCCTGTTCCACCCGTTCGGCACCCCACAGCAGCAAATTGCCATTCTCATCCCACCAGCGCAACCAATAACCCGTTCTCTGAGATTTTTCACCTTCCCAAACCCCCAGAAATAAACCCATTAATTCTAGCCAAAATCGCTGATTATCATCCGGTTCTTGTAGTTCGTACTCTCCAGGATTCGAGAGTCTGTACACTTCTAATACTCCTGATTTAGGCTCGAAAATTACATAAGTCGGTACTTGCAAAATTCGCTCGTAAAACCGCCATTTTCCGTAAGGATAGGTCGGTTTATTTGAATATTCACTGCTGTCTGTATCCGATAAAAATTCCATCACTACTGCGGGTACTTCTCCCTCAGCATTCCGCGTATAACTGCGGCGAACTTCTCCTGGTTCTGCTGGCAATACCGAGGGAACGTACACCCAATCTGGGGCTTTTACTACTGTTTTATCGTTGACTTTGGCACAGAGTCCAAAATTGGAAGCTATTAGCATTGAAGCTAGGATAAATCCTGCGAGATCCAAGGCTTCTCGCAGGGCCGCGGCTAAAAGTGGTTGGTCGATGTTTTCCACGGGATCATCGGGTAATTTAAAGTCATCTGGCAATTTTTCCCAAGTTACAGTATACTGGGTTTTGGTTTTGTCCAGTTTCGATAATGTTTGCGTCATTGGTTTTCCTTGTTTTGAGAAAAAGAGTTTTTTGTTAATAGGATTGGGACAATAACTTTAATGCCTGGTGCGAAAACCGCACCTTATTAACTAGCTGTAATCTTGGTGCATATTGCGCTGGTTACTAACTAGAGTAGCTCGCGAATCTTGTTGTGCAATTGCGTTTATTGAATGATACCCTGTTTTAATGGTATTTTATGGCTCTACTGATTCTGCTGACCTGGCATTTTTAGAAGGTATAACAGGCAACTTTTGCTGTTTATGCAAGCTGGGAAATCCTGGTTCTACTGATTGATTTACCGCAGGTTTACTGGCATTTACTTTTTCAGAAAGGGGAGCTAATGTTTGTGTGACTTTAACTTGCTGTCGCAGTTGTTCTGTTGAACCCAATAAACCTCCCAATCCGTTGAACAACCTGCGAATGTTGTTGCGGAAAGCCGGATCTCCTGTCAAATCATCCACGTCGGAAGTAATTTTCTGCACGTTCTGAAATGTAGCTCGTGCAGAATCTAGAGTTTGCTGCAATAATAGCAAAGTGGCCGGATTGTTGACCTGGCTGGATAAATCTCGCAAACTACCAGAAGCTTGGGCAGCATTCGCTGATAAAACTTCTAAATTGTTCAGCAATTGTCCTTGGTTGATGCGATTAATTGTCGGACTCAAACTGCTGACAGCTACCCGCAGTTCCTGACTGCTTTGATTGATGTTATTCAGAGTTGAGACTAAACTGGCGCGGTTGGTGGCTACTAAAGAATTGAGTTGGTTGGCTGTTAATGTAACTTGATTGGCTGCTTGAGTTACTGAATTAGCAGAAGTTATTACAGCAGAAGATACGGCTTTTGTGGAAGTATCCGCCGTAGCTGCTACGTGAGAAACATCAGCGGCAACTCCTGATATCTCCCCTTTGAGCGATTGATTTAAACTGCTTGCTTCTACCTTTAATGATTGATTCAAACTGCTCGCTTCTCCTTTTAATGATTGATTCAAACTGCTCGCTTCTTTTTTTAATGATTGATTCAAACCTGCTATTTCGGTTTTTACCGATTGATTTAAGTTGCCAATGTCTCCCCTTACAGATTGATTCAAAGTTTTTATTTCGCCTTGGGCAGTTTGAGTTAAATTAGACAAATCCTGAGTGAGTTTAGCTGCACCTTTAGCTGTGTTGGCTGTATTTTCTGCCAGAGATTTAATATTGTTGAACAGGGCGGGGTCGGTGTAGAAATTAGCTAGGCGGACTGTGGATCGAATAAGTTCGTCGATAGTGACTCCCGCTTGACCTTTTAAGCGCGAATTTTGGCAGATAATTTCTGGCGGACAGTCGGCACTAACGGGATTGGCGGTAAGTAACGATTCTGGCAAAATCGAGTTGGGGGTAATATCGATCGACGATTCGCCAATTAAACCGGATTTATTCGCTTCGATCGTAACATCCCTGGGAATCACTAAAGTACCGGGGGCAATCTCCAGCGTCACGTCTACGCCGTTGGAACCCGGTTTGAGGGCGGTAATTTTACCGACTGCAACCCCACGATATTTGATGGGCGTGCCTATTTGCATTCCTTGGGCGCTGCCAAATTCTACGGCGAATTTGTAGCTGCGGTTCCCTAGCTGCACGCCCCGCAGCCAGAGCACTAAGCCGCCAAATAAACCGATTCCTACTAAAATTAAGAACCCGACAGAACCTTCTCTTACAGTTCGCGATCGCATATTTTCTCCTCAGTCATTGGTCATTGGTTATTAGTCGTTAGTCATGGGTCATCGGTCATTTCAATCTAAAATCTAAAATCTAAAATCTAAAATTGGCTGACTATCCAAGCGCTTGAATTGGCCCAGTAACACTGCCGCTAAAAAATTGTCTGATCAGCAAATTATCTGTCGATGCAATGTCACTGACAGTTCCCTCCCACTGCACCTTGCCTCGATAGAGAAACACGATGCGATCGGCAGTGCGGCGGATGGTACTGTCTTGGTGAGTGACGATCGCATAAGTGCTGCAAACCCCTTGAGCTTTCTGCAAGTCGCGGATTAAATCTTCAATTACCGTAGAAGCGATCGGATCTAAACCCGCCGTCGGTTCGTCGTACAGCAAAACCTCTGGATTATCCCTGTCATTATCAGGATTCGCCATGATAGCACGGGCAAAACTTACCCGCTTCCGCATTCCCCCAGACAACTGCGCCGGATAGCGTTCGCCAATTCGCGGCAAACCCACCATCTCCAACTTTTCCTCCACCAATTCCCGAATGCGGCGGCGCGGCAGCTTAGAATGCTGGTAAAGTAAAAAACCGACATTCTCCTCCACCGTCAGCGAATCAAACAAAGCCGCTTGCTGAAACACCATCCCAATTCCGATCGGATCTGCCACGTCGTCCACCCATCCGACCCTGCGCTGTCCCTGAACAAAAACCTCACCGGCATCCGGGGCCAACAAACCCGCAATTATCCGCAAAATCGTAGATTTCCCCGTCCCGGAAGGGCCAATAATTGCCAGGGCCTCTCCCCGATAAATCCTCAGATCGACTTGATCGAGGATCGGGTTCTGGCCGAAGGACTTACTTACCCCCTTGAGTTCGATTAGTGGCTCAGCCATAGGATGTTATCAATAAGTTGTCAGTCCTCAGTCATCAGTCTACCTAATGACTCATGACTCATGACTAATCATCAATTACTTAAATTGACTGCCAGAATCAAAACTCTCTTGTATTGTAAATTTGTCAGCTTGAGCTGTTCCAATACCCTTAAGACTAATTAACCATGTCAATTAGTTCACTTCCTAAAGCACTCCGCGTCTTGGCTAAAGCCAAGCAGGTTTTTGCCCAATCCAGAAATCCTTACCCCCCTTCTTTGCGGAACGGGCGAGTTCACCAGTGGTTTAAGTGGTTAGCCCCCGGGCTGTTAGTGAAAAGGTGGCTGCTGATCAGTGCCAGCGGCGTGGTACTTGCCACTTTGGGTTTAGCGATTTGGACTGGGATGACTCCCATTTTCTTCTTATTGCAATTGTTGAGAAATTTTTTGGCATGGATTGCGGAAGTTGTTCCCAATTACGTGTCGGGGCCAATCATCATTGCTGGCGGGATTTTATTAATTCTGTGGGGACAAACTCGCAGTTTGAACTCTATTACCCAAGTGCTGATGCCCGAAGGCAATGAGGAATTGGTCGATAGACTCCTCAACCACCGTCGCTTACACCGTGGCCCGAAAATTGTGGCACTTGGGGGCGGTACGGGCCTTTCTAATTTGCTCAGAGGATTGAAGGATTACAGCGCCAAAATCACTGCTATTGTCACGGTGGCGGATGATGGCGGGTCTTCCGGGCGGCTGCGGCGGGAAATTGGGGTATTGCCGCCGGGAGACATTCGCAATTGTTTGGCTGCTTTGGCAGATGAGGAAAAGTTATTAACTGAGTTATTCCAATATCGTTTCCGGGCTGGTGACGGTTTGGTGGGTCACAGTTTTGGGAATTTGTTTTTGACGGCGATGAGCGATATTGCTGGAGATTTGGAACAGGCGATCGCCGCGAGTTCTAAAGTTTTAGCAGTGAGGGGAGAGGTGCTGCCGGCTACTCTGAGCGATGTTTCTTTGTGGGCAGAACTCGCTGATGGCAGGAGAATTGAGGGGGAGTCCAGCATTACAAAAGCTAACGGGAAAATCCTCAAAATAGGCTGTAATCCTGCTAATCCTCCGGCATTACCTAGGGCTGTGGAAGGTCTTCGGGAAGCGGATTTTATTATTATTGGGCCGGGGAGTCTTTATACGAGTGTCATTCCGAATTTGTTGGTGCCGGAAATTGCTGATGCGATCGCCAACAGCGAAGTTCCGCGCATTTATGTGTGCAATATTATGACTCAGCCGGGGGAAACTGACGGATACAGTGTTGCAGATCACATTCGGGCGATCGATCGCGCTTGCGGCCGGCCACTGTTCGATGCTGTAGTAGTTCAGGGAAAAGTCCCTTCTGCAAAGGCTTTGATCCGCTATTCTCAGGAGGATTCTTATCCGGTTGTGCTCGATCGAGAAGGCGTGACGCAATTGGGGCGGCGAATTGTCATCGCAAATGTGATGGATGAAGATAAAAATACGGGTTTAATTCGCCACAATTCTCAAAGGTTGGCGGGGATGTTGCTGCGTTGGTACGGTCGCGCCCAGAACATTTAAGCTGCTGACTGTTGACTGTTGACTAATGACTAATGACTAATATGATACTTTCACTTCCAGATTCTGAGGCTACGCGCAATTTTGGTGTTGCGTTAGGTCGATCGCTCCCCGCCGGCACTATAATCTTATTACAAGGAGATTTGGGTGCTGGCAAAACTACCTTAGTTCAAGGTATCGCTGAAGGTTTAGGAATCTCAGAGTCGATCGAAAGTCCTACTTTCACACTGATTAACGAGTATTTGGCAGGGCGAGTTCCGCTGTATCATCTAGATTTGTATCGACTGGAACCCGAAGAAGCCGAGGCTTTGCACTTAGAGAGTTATTGGGACGGGTTAGAAAGGGATTTGGGAATTGTGGCGATCGAATGGGCGGAAAGATTGCAGTACCAACCAGAAAATTATTTGCAAATTTCTTTGAGTTATCTCGATAACGGGCGGCAAGCTGAAGTAATTGGTAATAGCGAGTTATTGGATGGGCAATGGGAAAAGTGAGAAAGGGCGATTCCCTACCCTTCGGGAACCTCTGCGGGAAGATAGCTTCGCTCGCGCGTACTTACTGCGGACGGTTGACACGAATCAATTTGCCTCTCAAACTTTCTTCACCAGCAATAGCATCATTGATGCGTATTGCCAACATTTCTACATTCCGATTTTTGGTACAAACAATAATACCAGAGTGGTCTGGCTGTCGGTTGTGCAGTCCGATAAAATCAAACCGATTTAATGTCAAGACCGCTCTATCTTTGCTTATAGCAAATGCTAGCACCTCTGGATCTGGAATCCCAAGTCCTGCTTTTCCTGCTTCCTGAACAGTCAGGATATTGTGACCAAAAGCGCGCAGCAATTGCACAACGGGTAAAGGAAATTGTTCGTCTGCATACAAATTCAGCATGACTCAGGCTTCCTCATTCTTGCAGATTGCTTCTTCGATTTCCTCCAGATGTGCATCAGCATAAGTCCAAACATTGACTAGATCTGCCGCGCTGAGATGGGGATAAAATTGTAGAAGTTCACCATCGCTTGAACCTTCACGGCGAAAACTTTCAAGCAGCCAAACTGGGATGCGAGTTTTGGCAATGCAAGCATCACCGCCACATACGTCGGGAGTTTTTGTAATTCCTGGCCAACTATTGTTTAAACTTTGGGTTAAAAGCCGGATGGCTTCAGCTTTCTCAGTCGAAGTTAAAGCCAGGAGTTGTGTTTCTAGTTCTTGGAGAAGCATGGGTAAAATCGCCTTTGCGATGCAGGAATACCCAATTATAACACTTGAGTTAAATTCATGCTTAATCAGCGTCAAATGTCAAGGCTTCTCCCCTCACATTTGTATCCAATTTCCCATTCTCAAAAACAACTTTTCCTCCCACAACAGTCACAACTGGCCATCCAGTCAAGCTCCAACCTTCAAAGGAACTCCAGCCGCACTTGCTCGCCATCTCTGCTCCGACCACCGGGCGGTACTTCTCCAAATCAACTAAGACTAAATCGGCGTCAAAACCCGGAGCAATTGCCCCTTTGTTGGGAATTTTATAAGCCTTAGCAACGGCTGCCGACATCCAATTAGCAACTTGTGCCACGGTACATTTTCCCTCTACTGCTTGCGTCAGCATCAAAGGCAAAGAAGTTTCGACTCCGGGCATTCCAGACGGCGTATTCGGATATTCTTGAGCTTTTTCTGCTAATGTGTGCGGCGCGTGGTCGGTGGCGATAAAATCAATTACGCCGTCGAGTAAAGCTTGCCAAAGTATTTCGTTATCTCGTGCCGATCGCAAAGGCGGATTCATTTGAGCTAAAGTGCCAATGGTTTCATAAGCACTGCTATTTAATAACAAATGCTGTGGCGTCACTTCTGCTGTTACCCAACTCGGTTTTTCCTGGCGCAATAACTCAGCTTCATCCCCAGTTGAAAGGTGCAGAATGTGCAGACGGCGCTGATATTTATTAGAAAGTTTTAATGCGAGCTGAGTTGCCAATAAAGCTGCTTGATTGTCTTGAATTTGGGAGTGCACGGCAACATCGGAAATCCCGGCAAATTCCTGACGCCTCTGATTGATTCTAGCTTGGTCTTCTGCGTGTACCGCAATTAGTCGATCGCCTGCAGCAAAAATCGCCTCTAAAGTTGCTTCTCCATCCACCAAAAGCTGCCCGTGCATCGAACCCATAAATACCTTAATTCCCGGAGTCGGATTAGCATTCAACAAATCCGGCAAATTCTCGGGCGTTGCACCAATAAAAAATCCGTAATTAACCAAACACTTCTCGGCAGCGCGACTTAGTTTATCATCTAAGGCAGCTTGGGTTGTGGTGAGAGGTCGCGTATTCGGCATTTCCAGAAACGATGTCACGCCACCTTTAGCGCAAGCACAGCTAGCGGTAAATAAGTCTTCCTTGTGTTCTAAACCCGGTTCCCGGAAGTGTACCTGGGGATCAATGACTCCGGGTAACAGAGTTAAGCCTTTGGCATCTATTTCTCGATCGCCAGATTCGACAATTTCCGCAGCAACCTTGACAATTTGGCGATCGCAGATTTGCACATCTCCTACCAAAAACTCACCATTGGGCAAAAGAATGCGAGCGCGACGGATTAACAAACTTGATTTGGGAGTCATAAGATATCATTAATTGAGTAAACAGCGTGCTAGCATGGAAGCATTATTAAGTTTATAATTCGTATCCAGCTCAGTCACTACAATACCCTATGACTCGTCTAGACAAGTCAGCCGACGAAAAACCTCCGCAAGACACCGAAAATCCTTGGATCGAAGGAATTAAGACGATCGGCTTAGCAGCATTTTTAGCCTTTGGTATCCGCACCCTGGTTGCCGAAGCACGGTACATTCCCACCGGCTCGATGCTCCCAACCTTACAAATTAACGATCGATTAATTATAGATAAGGTGAGCTATCGATTCCAAGATCCCCACCGAGGAGATATTATCGTATTTATGCCTCCTGACCCAGCTAGTTTGTGCACGGGACAGCCGCCCCCGATCAAAGATGCCTATATCAAGCGAGTGATCGGACTTCCAGGGGACACTGTGGAAGTGAAAGAGGGAAAAGTTTTTATTAACAAGCAGCCGCTACAGGAAAAATATATTGAAGAAATTCCGCAGTATCCCTACGGGCCTGTAGTTGTAGCTCCAAATTCTTATTTGGTGCTCGGCGACAACCGCAACGCAAGCTGTGACAGTCATTACTGGGGCTTTGTACCCAAGCAAAATATCATCGGTAGGGCAATTGTGCGTTTTTGGCCACTCAACCGCACAGGTTCGATCGACCCTACGCCCCTTTATCCCACTAAAAATTAGTTACCATTCAAATCCTCGGCGGTTGGAAACCGCATCTACACAAACCATGTCCGCCTCCGCGGACTAAGAAATATGGAATTTGAGAGCAATGTGCGATGGCTTACGCCCCGCTACGATTCTTCAACCCGCGGAGGCGGGTTTTGTTTGTGTTGACGCGGTTTTCAACCGCCGGGGTTTGTGGGTTGATGGGTGATATCAATTCCTCTGAGATCGGAATCATTCATCTCTTGCTCTGCGTCAAGAGCGGTTTAATCATTCCGATACAACCGGAATTGATATCATTCCAGCATATTTAGTAAGACGTTTCGCGATCGAGCACTTTCACCACTTTGTTGTACATATCCTCTGCTTCTTGCGGCGAATTGCCGATACTCGTCAACCCCAATTTGCCAAACTCCGACAAACAACCCATTAAATGAAACACACTCCCCGTCTCAGTACCGGTGTCAAAGTGCAGTTGATTATCAGCAATAATATCCATCAAATCGTTCGGTAATAATCCCCGATAGCGCTCTTTTTTCAAATTGTCCGAAGCGACATAATATTTCGGACGGCCCTGCTGGCTGTAAAATAATCCGGTAGTACGCTCGTACCGACCGTTTGTTAACAGCTTCAAAGCCATAAACGGATGAGTTGTGCCTCCTTTTCGTAAGTTAATTTCTATTGCTTGAACATCCCATTTCCCATCGGATTGCTTTACAGCGAGAAAATCTACTCCAAATCTCTCTAAAGCCCCTTTTTTAGCTAAGTTTTGCCCGACTTTCCATCCCAATTCTTGCAAGGCCAGCCGGTAAGATTCGTCCGCAGGAAATCGGCAACCCAAGAAAATTTGACCGTCTGGGCCTCCTAAAATCTGGTCGTGAGTGGAGAGGATTTCTACTTCGCCGCTGGGAATAATTCTGCCTTGAACACTGGGCGAGAACTTTTCTTCTCCTTCAATAAATGCTTCGGCAATTGCCCCTAATTCGGGAATGCGGCTGCTAAAATTTTCCCAGGTTTCGCCTGTGGATTGAAAGCGCAAATTATGGAAGCAATCCCCTATTGCCTTCGCTCTTTCTTGAGGCGCTTTACTTGCCAGGGAACGCAGATCTAGAATTGCATTTCCTTCCCCCGAAAAACCTTCATTTAACTTAATTACCATCCGCTGCAAATCCGGCTGCCGTCCCCACAATTGAGCGGCCGCTTCTGCTAAATCTTCCGCATTCCAAACCAACTCGGAACCGTCAGGATAAGGCACGCCACATTCTTGGAAAATTTGCCTGCTGCCGCTTTTTGTTCCCCAGTATAACAGATCGGGATCGCTGGCCCACAAAGGAATCCCCAATTTAACAGATAACTCGCGTTCTAAGGGTGTCGAGTTATAACAAACCATATAAGATTTTGTCGGCCGTACTGCTTGACGAATGCGCTCCATCAAGCGAGGGCGCTCTAAAATTTTCTGGGTGAGGGATTTGGCAGAAGCATCGTAAGCACTGAACAGCAAAAGCCGATCGCGCGCGTGAGAAAATGGAATTCCCGGCAGCAATTGCAGGTAATAATCCACAATCATCGGGTGCAAGGGTTCCGAGGTAATGTAAATTAAGCGCGTGCGGGGATTTCGCAGGCGAATCAATGAAAATAAATGTCGCTCTTCGTAGTGGTAAGCACCCTCAATTTTCCGCATTTCTTGCTGATCTAAGCTGACAGAAGGAATGATAATAATGTCACAATCTCCGCTGTCGAATTCTTCTATTGCTCCCCAACGTTCGCGTAATTCTGTCTGAAGATTGCGAAATTGCTGTGCGGATTCGGAAGATGAATTATTTAACTTTTGCATTGCGTTTAATCCTAATTATTCAAATAATTATTGCTGATTATGTCGGGTATGTCAGCCCAGATACCTGAGACAACTCAAACAGTTTGTTCTGACTACAATCCTCAATCTTATACCAATTATTAAAAGTCAAAGCGAACAGTAGGGACACGGTATTGCCGTGTCCCTAATCCCCCCGCCGGACAAGGCCTTGCCATCTCCCTACAGATGCTTACGTACAATCTATCTGTCTCACTACTTTTCATAATTGCTCTAAGAAGCTCGTCGCACTCGAAAAAGTCTAGCATATTCCAATATAGGCTCTAAGCGGCGTTGATTTTGCTTGAGTGCCGATCGCAATTTTTCCGAAGGGCGGAACACCAGGGGAGCCGAATATTTGTTCAGCATCTCGATTTCTGGCGACTGGCTCAGCAGCATCAACCGCACGTCTTTGTCGAGCAAATAACTCAGAGAAAGCAAATCTCCCATGTTCGTAAAATCGTTGCCGCGATCGCTAATTACAATTGTATCTTTAATCGACCGATTAGCTATCGCTTCTTTGTTAATAATTTTCGCAACTTCAGCATTAAAATAGCTCAAGTCTTTGCTCCACCAAGTATCAGAAAAAGTGCTAACTGTACAGGAGGCTACACTTGCTGTAAATACCAAGGCTAAAATGACTTGCCAAAACCGCTGCTGAGTTTTCACGTTACTGGCGAGTAAGTAAGCAACTGCTAGCTGCACTCCCGGAAAGCAGGAAATCAGATAGCGGCTGACGGCGGAACGTTTTCCGCCTAAGATTATATCCGGTAACGCTAGGAGCAAAAAAGGTACAAAAATTGATGTTAAAATAAACAGCCAAGTTGAACTGCTAGTCCGGCTGCAGATTTTGTAAATTGCTGCAACAATTAACAGCAAAAATGGCACTCTCAGCAGATAAGTCCAGATATTATTAAAGCCAAAGTCTAAGTCAAAAAATAATGAGGTAAAGCTGAGCGTCCACAATTTGACAAGATACAGCCAACCCGGAGATACTCGCGTCCAATCTGTCGTAGCTGATGCTTGTCCCAGGTTGGTTGCCAGCACGTAAATCCACGGAAAATACAATATTAAAGCTGCGGTTACGGCTAAGAAAAATTGGGAATTAGTTACGTGACCTCGCAATTTTGTTTTTTTGACAAACAACCAGTAAGAAATTATAAAAACTCCGTGTCCAATGAGTGTTAAACTGAAGAAAGGGTGAGTGTAGAAACCAAGGGCGAGCGCCAGGGAATAACACGCCCAATTTTGCCAATCCCGCAACCGCACTGCTCTTAGCAGCAGCCAACTGCTGCCAATAACTGTCGCTGTTAGCAAACTGTACTGCCTTGCTGTCTGAGCAAACAATATATCAAAGGGTGATAAAGCCAAAAGTGCTGTTGCTAATAAAGCCGTCAAATTCGAGGCGAAAAGTTCCTGAGCTAAAGCGTACATCAAAGGCAGCGACAGCAAACTCAATAGTGCCGGCAAACTGCGGGATGCTGTTATAGAACTGCCAAATTCCTGCATCCACCAACGAGCCATGAGAAAGTATAAAGGCGGATGCTGCGGATCTTCTAGTGCTAAAGAACGAATTGTGTCTGCTTCTGTACTTCCCGATTTAATCCGCTGATATTTTTGCAATTCTGGTGCGGGAACAATTCGGTTTTGGAATAGTTTTTCGTCGATTTCTTGGCGGGTGAAACCAGCGGCGCGGATTGATGTGTAAGCTTCGTCGTGCCAGTAAAGTTTGCGATCGATCTCAAAAAACCGAAATCCGATACCTAGTAAAATGCCGATCGCCAATAAGCTCATCAGCCAGCGGGAATTTTTGGTATTAACAGATGTGTCTGGATGTGTTGTAGATCCCATGCTTGTCCTATTTGTGGCGATTCCCTCCGGGATAGCTACGCTTGACGGAATTTGGAACTGTAGACCATCCTAAACCGCACTCCGAGAGCGATCGATACGCAGTACATACCCCAACAGACGATCATTCTACCCTCTGCTGGATGCCGAATACCTCTACATCAGTGCCTTCTGAAAGCTGGCTCAGGCTGAACCACCCCCAAAATCAAGAATCTTCAACCAGATCCTCCCAGAACCTCCAGACCCCAAAAATAACTGCTAACATACGTGTTGTACAGTTAATCAACAAGCTCCGCAAGGGGTCTACCCGCGTACCGCAAATGGCAAAAAAAGAAACGTCTATAAAAACTTCCACTGAAAACTCAGAAAAGCAAAAAGCTCTAACTTCCGTACTGGCCCAAATCGAGCGCAGCTTTGGCAAAGGGGCGATCGTCCGATTGGGAGACTCCACTCGCATGAGGGTAGAAACCATTCCCACCGGAGCCCTGACACTGGACATTGCTTTGGGCGGCGGTTTGCCAAAAGGCCGAGTCATTGAAATTTACGGCCCCGAAAGTTCCGGTAAAACCACTCTAGCCCTCCACGCGATCGCCGAAGTCCAAAAATCCGGCGGAATCGCAGCCTTCGTCGATGCCGAACACGCCCTCGATCCCACCTACGCCTCAGCTTTAGGCGTCGATATTGAAAATCTCTTAGTTTCCCAGCCGGATACCGGCGAAATGGCCCTCGAAATTGTCGATCAACTCGTGCGTTCCGTCGCCGTCGATATCGTAGTAATTGACTCCGTAGCCGCCCTCGTCCCCCGCGCCGAAATCGAAGGCGACATGGGCGACTCCCACATGGGTTTGCAAGCGCGCTTAATGAGCCAAGCTTTACGGAAAATCACCGGCAACATCGGCAAATCCGGCTGTACCGTCATCTTCCTCAACCAATTGCGGCAGAAAATCGGCATAACTTACGGCAACCCTGAAACCACAACCGGCGGTAACGCACTCAAGTTCTACGCCAGCGTGCGGCTCGATATTCGCCGCATTCAAAGCTTGAAAAAAGGTACCGAAGAATACGGCAACCGCACGAAAGTTAAAGTTGCTAAAAATAAAGTTGCTCCGCCTTTCCGTATTGCCGAATTTGACATTGTATTTGGCAAAGGCATTTCTACTTTAGGCTGTCTGACTGACTTGGCCGACGAAATGGGAGTAATTACTAAGAAAGGTTCTTGGTATAGCTACAACGGAGAGAACATAGCTCAAGGACGAGACAAAGTGATCCAGCACATGGAGAAAAACATCGATTTCAAAAATGAAATTGAGGAACTAGTTAAAAAGAAACTTGAGACTGGTGCTGTGGTTTCTGCTAATTCTGTTGCCCCGGTTGACAATAATGACGATGAGGATGCAGAAGATTTAGACAATGTAGAAGATCTAGATAATGTAGAAGATGTAGAGGATTTGGAAGAAATCTAAATCTTTTAGTCAATAAATGCGATAGCTGTTAGAGCCCCGACTTTTTAAATAAGTCGGGGCTCTGTTTATTCTGTTTTTTTAATATCTAGGGGTAAAGCATTGGAGAGAATACAAAGAACCCCGACTTCATTGAAGAAGTCGGGGTTCTAAAATAAGAGTATTTCACCACGTTGTCTAATGTTGAGGAGTTTGGTGCAAGGAAATCTCTAAAACTTCTATCTGCTGGTTGAGAGTAGCAGAGCGCTTCTGAGCATATTTGTCGTGCAGAAAAATACTTAAGCCCACACCCACTGGCAAAACAAAATAGATAAATCCCAGCAACATCTGAGCAATTTCTTCTTGGGCTGCTGCATCGAATTGAGGCACAGCAGTAGGTTGACTTGTCGCGCTGTTGACTGGCTGCTGAGTGGATTGCTCGATCGCCTGTGCTTTTACTTGCGGTTGAGCTTCCTGGGCGATCGCCCCAGAAGCAGTTCCCAGGCATCCAGCCACTGCCACACATACTGTCAGAAAACTAAAAAGTCTTGATTTAACCTTTAATCCGTTGTTCATGGCACTGGTTGAGTGGCGATCGCCTTGCTGAGTTTCTCTTTCGGTTAAGCGTACAAGCATTTTTACTTACCTGTCATTAAAATAAATTTAATTTCTGTATTCAAATATACTGTTTTTTTAATTTTAACGCAATAAGTATTTATTACTAAAATTAGGTTTAAATGCAATATCTGCATTAATTCCATGCCCCAGTTGGGGTTTTGAGCACAAACAGTAACTTTGTATACAATTTTTCCTCTGGACATCCACTTGAATGGGAACGCAACATAAAAGCGCGATAGTAAATAAACCGTTACCCCAAACAGTTAGAAAGTCAACTCGAAATTAATAATCTGTTTATGAGGACAAGTTATATATGCTTCAAGGGCTTTTATCGTTCAGAGGGCCTTTTCGGATTCTGAACCTGAGTTGGTTTGCTTTTTTCTTAACTTTCGTAGTTTGGTTCAACTACGCACCCTTCAGCACAACGGTGCAGCACGATTTGGGACTGACAGTTGGGCAAGCCAGAATCATCAGTCTGTGCAACCTAGCTTTCGCAATTCCTGCACGTATTATTATCGGGATGTTGCTCGATCGCTTCGGACCTCGCATCACCTTCTCTTCACTCCTGGTATATGCAGCATTTCCCACTCTGGCATTCGCCTTTGCCCAAAACTTCAATCAATTGGTTTTGAGCCGTTTGGCAATGGGAATTGTTGGCGGTGGATTCGTAGTTGGTATTCGCTTAGTTGCAGAATGGTTTCCCCCAAAAGATATCGGCTTCGCTCAAGGTATCTATGGCGGCTGGGGCAACTTTGGCTCTTTTGCCGCAGAAGCGGCGTTACCCGCAATCGCGGCAGGAACAGCCTTTCTCTCAGTCGGACACACAAATTGGCGACTGGCGATCGCCCTTACTGGGATTGCCGCAGCAGTTTTCGGAGTCATTTTTTACTGCAACGTTCAAGACACTCCTCCCGGCAAAGTCTATCAGCGCCCGGCCCGCAACGGCGCAATGGAAGTCACCAGCGCCAAAAGCTTTTGGGCACTGTCGATGGCCAATATTCCTCTATTTGGTGCCTTAGCTTTGATTGTGTGGCGCTTGCACAAAGCAAATTTTCTGACTGCAAATGTGATGTACGCTATTTGGATTAGTTTGACAGCACTGTATTTAATTCAGGCTTACAAAGCCTGGCAAGTTAACCGAGAAGTTGTCACAGGTCAAAAACATTACCCACCTCAAGAACGCTATCAAATCAGTCAAGTATTCGTATTAGAATTAGCTTATGCAGTCAGCTTTGGTTCAGAGCTCGCTGTGGTTTCCATGTTACCGGAATTTTTTGAACACACCTTCAATCTAAATCATGCGATCGCCGGGCCCATGGCTGCTACCTATCCCCTGATGAACTTGGTCAGCCGTCCAGCCGGAGGCTTAATTTCTGACAAAATCGGCAGCCGCAAGTGGACGCTGACAGTCATGACCGGCGGAGTGGGATTGGGGTATTTAATTATGAGCCAAATTACGGCAAGCTGGTATTTAGCAATTGTGATTGTCGTGACCATGTTATGTGCCTTCTTTGTCTTTGCCGCAGCAGGCGCAACTTTTGGCATCGCCTCCTTAATTAAACGAGAAGTAACTGGTCAAATTGCCGGCAATATCGGTGCTTACGGCAGTGTCGGCTCTGTAATTTACGCCACCCTTTATAGCTTTCTGCCTCGAACAGTTGCAGCCAACGGCAGCTTCTTTGAGGTACTCGGAACTGCTGCTTTAGTTGTCTGCTTCCTTTGTGTTTTTATCCTGAAGGAACCGAAGGTTATTGAAAGCAAAGATTTGGCAGAAGAAGCTATGCTGCTCGGCCACTAAATCGCAAATCAAGTTTTAATCAGAACAACTTAAAACAAGAGAAAACCCCGCAGCCTGACTTCTTTATTTAAGAAGTCAGGCTTTGAGATAAGCAGCAGCTTATTTATCACTTTTGTCACTTACTGCGGCATAGAAACGGGCTGAATGTATTGAGAATTAGCGCGCACATAACAGCCTTGTCTTGTCAGCAACCAGGGTTGACCGTTCGCCATCGTAATAGCATTTGCTCCCCTGAGTTCAGCCGCAACTGTATCTTTATCCGCGCGGTAAACTTGTTGAATTGCTCCGTTTGCGGTCTTGCGGCAGTTGAGTTGTCCATCTGGCGAGGTGACTCGCCAAGCAGGCCAAGTTACAAAACCATTTGTTTGACTCGACCAAGTATTAGCATTGCTAGAAGTATAGTCGCCACTTGCATTAGGACGCGGTAAAGCTTCGACTAAATTTACTTTAAATGTCTGGCCAAGAGAAGGACAATTTTCTCCTGCTTTCACCTTCCAAGTAACTTCGGCTCCCAATTGGCTGCTTCTTCCAACTTGACGCCTGACAATGGCAATATCTCCAGAACAAACAATTTTTCTGCCAGGGCCGGTCGCACTGTCTTTGAAAGTCCCATTGTAATAGTAAGAGCCTGCTGCTCCTTCGGAACGGGTAATTTGAATATTGCCCAAAAATTCCCGATTGCCTACTTTGGTCAAGTAAAAACCGCTGGGATTGTTCCCTTTTTCTGACAGATTTAAAGTAGTTTTACCGTTAGGATTAACATAAGTGGTAGCGCTAGCAGCCGCGCACCAAATTAATGACACAACTCCTGTGGATAACCAAATGTAAAGTTTTTTCACAGCAACACCTTGTATGAATCTCTACTTTATTTATAGCTGTTGGTGAAAATACTTAGCCAGTCGCTCAAATGAGTGTCACTCATTTGAGCGACATTCTAACGACATACGGGCAATTCCCCATGATTGGCACTACCAATTCGGTTCGGCAACCACGGGGGATTGGCACTACTGCGTAATTCCCAAAAATCAACTCTGTATAACTTCACCTTGCTTCAGCTCGCTTCAAGTCTCTTCACTTGTATGCACCTGCATCACCATGCCTGCGAGGTTCCACTTCTGACTCATTGCAAGTTCCAATAATTAGCAGCAGAATAAATTTATATACGTAAGTAAGGGAGTTCCAATCAACGCTAGATACTGTGGATTTTACGGCTACCTCCGGGTGGGTCAAGTTGCCGCAAGTAACACTAGCCAGATTTTGGCAACTGGCAGATTTCACCTCTGAGGCTGTGTGTAAAGAAATGTAAAAGCTCCTGAAACCCAATTGCTGTGACAGAAAGTACGGTTTCTAAGCTGAGTAGGTAAAAAAAAGTCGTCTTGATTTAGCGCAAAAATGAACTTGACAAACACCAATTAATTTGCCCGAAACTTAAATCATTGTTGAAGGGAGAATCAATCATGGCTGACGGTCAATTAGAAGTTATATTAAAGATGGCTCGAACAATTAATCCTCAAATTGAGAGTGATCGACATTTTGAAATAGACTTGGCAAAATTGCGCCAACTGCCAGCAGGAACATTAGGGTGCTCAGTGGCGCGGTTTCTAGACGAACAAGGCTTTGAGCCGATCGCCTCGGGAGACTGGATTCAGCGAAACCACGACGTTTAACCGGTTCTGACGGGTCTTTCCGCTTCAACAGAAGATGAATTTGTACTTCAAGCGTTTACTCGCGCTCAAGTCTTTCGCCCTTCCTGTGCGATTTTAGTGTTCGTTGGACTGATCAGCGGGTCAAGTTGCGCGATCGGACAAATTATCAAAGGCTTAAAACATGGAAAATTAGCCACTCGGCTAATTGACTGGGACGTTGCATCTGATTGGGAAACTCCTTTATCTGAAGTTCGAGAAAAACTCGGAATTCTACCCTTAATTGATTAGATTTTAAGTCGTTACCTCATTGCAAAAGTATGCAAAGCAAAAGTTACAAACCGGAAATTAGCCTGAGTCCACGCGAAAGAGCGATCGCGCAATTAGTAGCCCAAGGCCTGCCCAACAAATGTATTGCCAAAAATTTAAATATCAGTCACTGGACGGTTGCTACTTACGTGAGGCGGATTTTTATCAAACTCGGTGTTTGTTCCAGAACTGCGATGATTGCACTGCTGATCCAAGAAAATTTGCTTTGGGACTAATAAATAAGTAGGGTGCGTCAGATATTAAGAATGGGCAAGATGCGCGTTCCACAAAAATTCAATGTTCTTGTGGAACGCGCATCTTGCCCGTTCTTATTTACAAGCGTTAATTTTTTTCTATGCCAAAGCCACCGAACCAGAAGAATTTCTTAGAAAACTCAGCAATTCTCGATTCACCGTTTGCGGCGCTTCCTGCTGAATCCAGTGACCACAGTGAGGAACTAATTTCAACTTAAACGGAGCCGTAATTAATCTGTCTAAACCTTCTACAAGTTTGTGGCTCAAAAACGCATCTTCCTCTCCCCAAAGCACCAAAGTAGGCACTGTCACAGGTTCTAATTTCTGCCCCAAATTCCAAAGCCTCTGCGGATGAAACATCTGCCGATAATAATTGATAGCGGCTGCTAATACTCCCGGCTTTTCCAAAGCAGTCTGATAAATCTTAGTTTCCTCAGCGCTAAAAGCTCCTTTGCGAACAGCTTGTCCTTGGAAAACATTGTGAACAAAATCTTTCAAGTTTTGCCGGATAAACCATTCGGGAATGCCGGGAACCTGAAACGCCAAAACGTACCAACTGCGGCGGATTTGATCTAAATTGCTCGCCATTTCCTGCATGAATCGCTGCGGGTGCGGAGCGTTTAAAATTGCCAAGCGGTTGAGTTGTTCGGGGAATTTTTGAGCTAAGTGCCACGCAATCGCCCCTCCCCAATCATGACCTACAACGTGAGCTTTTGTATAACCTAGGCTCGCAATCAAACCGCGAATGTCCGCGCTTAGCGTATCTAAATCATAGCCGCTTTCCGGCTTGTCGGAATCGTTGTAGCCCCGCAAATCCGGCACTACCACCTTGAAATGACGCGCTAAAGCAGGAATTTGATGACGCCAAGAGTACCAAAACTCTGGAAACCCATGCAGGAGGAGAACGAGCTCGCCTTCTCCTTGAGAAACGCAGTGCAGGCGGATGTTATTGGTTTCGACAAAGATGTGTTGCTGTTCGGAATTGAAAGAATTCATAGTTGGAAAGTTAGACTTATTTTCGGGAAGTACAGAACCCGCCGACTGGTAGCAGGCTAAAACGTCCCAATGGTGTTAATTTTTCTACTTTTATTGTAGCTGCTTTTCGATCCCCGCCGCTGCAATCTAATTAAACTTAAAACTTGTAGGCTTTTTGGGTGTCCTGTGTTTTAGGTGTAACTACTGAGCTTAACTTTCTCACCTTAAATCTGTTGTTTTAACAGCGACGCAGGCGGTTCAATAATAGCACAATTTCGTCAGTTGCCGATCGCATTTTTGCAGCCGATAGGTCAGATTGATTGACGATAATGCTAAACACCAGGGGCTCGTAATTCGGAACTTCGATATATCCCGACAGCGCCGAAACTCCGCTCAAAGTTCCTGTTTTAGCTTGCAAAATTACGCGGTTTGGTGTATTATTAAAGCGAGTTTTCAAAGTGCCGTTCTCGCCAGCGATCGGCAGTGACTGGCGGTAAATAGATGCAGCAGGTGAATTGGCCATAAATCTCAAAGTTTGCACCAAGGCTTCAGGGCTAATTAAATTGTGGCGGGAAATTCCCGAACCGTCGGCTAATATGTAGCTGTTTGGATTTACTCCTAATTGAGTTAAAACTGTCTTTAACTCTTTCAAACCGATTTCACCTGTATCCTCTTGTGGCACAGGCATCTTGCCTGTGAGTGTTTGTGGCAGGGGCATCTTGTCTGTAACTTTTCCCAGCAATCTCAATAAAACTTCTGCATAAAGATTGTTGCTTTCGCGATTAGTTTCTTTCACCAATTCCGCTAGCGGCGGCGATTCAACGGTCGCTAATTCTTGATTTAAATTGCGAGAAGCCGAGGCAACTAAAGCCTGTTTAACAGGAATTCCCTCAGCCACTAGGGCTTGTTGAAAATACTGCAAAAAATTATTAGCGGGGTTGACAACTGCGACATAAGCTGATTCAGGTTCGCCACCAACTTTCAACTGTCCGCTCACTCGAATTATAGGTCGATCGAACTCCCGGCCAACTTCAATAAACTCAGATTCGCTTTGAGCGACTGTTACTGAATTGTTCTGAATTTGCCACTGATTTGCCAGCTTTGGTTCGGCAAAAGTAACTTTCAGAGGTTGCCCGAACGCCTGTGGGGACAAGAGAAGGTCGATCGCGTTTTGATTGAAAATTAAACTGTTAATCGGCGCTCCGTAGCCAGCTTGCGCGTCTTCCCATTCCCAATTCGGATTGACTGAACTGCCTTGAAAATAGCTGTCATCGCCAATCAACTGGTTAACTTGAGTGATTCCCCGCTGCTTCAACTGCTGCGCCAAGGATTTCAACTGAGGCTCAGCAATGCTCGGATCTCCCCTGCCGGCAACGTACAAACTCCCATTTTCTCCGCTGTAAACCGATGTCTTAATCCGAAAATCTGCACCGAGTTTCTGCAAAGCAGCGGCTGTAGTTAGCAGCTTGGCATTTGATGCTGGAATAAAATATTTTTGGGCGTCGCGGCTGTAAAGAGTAGTAGTAGAAGATAGAGGTTGAATCAAAATGCCCCAGCGCGATCGACTAAATTCGGGACGATTGGCGATCGCATCTACTTGTGCCCCCAATTCCCCAGGACAAATATCTCCAGCAACCGCCGACGTTTGAGCAGCAACCGCCGACGGACGCCCCAGCACCAGCACTAACAAACTAAGCGCAATTCCTTGGATTTTCAAAGTGGCAGTTCCTTAACAATAACTATTAAAATTAGATGCGCCAGAGCTTGGAAGTTTCACCGAATCAAGTCAATATTAATAATAATAACGCGCATGAATTCTCGGATTAAACAGCGCCTCTACAGGTTTTCCCCCTTTGAGGTGCTCTTCCACAATTAACGGTACATCACTCGGTTTAACTCGACAATACCAAATTTCGTCTGGAGTAACTCGTACAGTCGGGCCAGTGTTGCACTGTCCCTGACAGCTACTGGCCTCAACTATTACCCCTGGAACTTGTTGAGCTTCAAAAGCAGCTAGCACTGCTGCTGAACCATTTTTCAGGCAAGATTGATACTGGCAAACCAATACACAGCGAGCTTCTGGTTGGGATTCTGGTTCTCGGGCTGGAGATTCTGGCATTGGTAAGGATTTATCCGCTCTTTAATATATCTTAACAATCTTGTCAGGTTGATCGCTCGGCGGAGGGAGGCAAACGGCAGAATTTTACACTGCGATCGAAAAAAACAGCAAAATTCTGGCATTCAAACTTTTTCCTTCCTTCTACCTTCTAACGAATCCCTTCAGCAGAGCTGCCTTTCTTCAGTCTGTGTCACGCTTTCCCTATATGATCGATTTAGAGCAACAACTCAATCAACCGCTAATCATGCCAAAAACAGTAGCCGATGTAATGAGCCGCGAGCCGATTTTGGCGCGACCCGAAATGCCCTTGAACGAAGCGATTAAAATTTTAGCCGATAAACGCATTAGCGGTCTTCCTGTCGTAGATGAGAATGACTTGTTGGTAGGAGTCATCTCCGAAACCGACTTGATGTGGCGGGAAACCGGCGTAACTCCCCCCGCTTATATCATGGTGCTCGACAGCGTGATTTATTTGGAAAATCCATCTCGTTACGAGCGAGAACTCCACAAGGCTTTAGGACAAACAGTAGGAGAAGCGATGAGTACAGATCCAGTTACCATCGGACCCGACAAATCTGTCCAAGAAGCGGCCAAACTGATGCACGATCGCAGTATCCATCGATTGCCGGTGCTTGATACTGCAGGCAAAGTAATCGGCATCCTCACTAGGGGAGATATTATCCGCTCGATGGCTGCCGAATCTTAAATTAACTGTTGCAGTTGCAGGACTGTATCAGAAAATGAGCCGTGAAGCGAAGCTATCCCGTAGGGAATCGCTCTTTCAATCTCGCTCACTTTTGGCAATTACCAATTACCAATTATCAAATTTAAAATCGAATGAGCATTACCCCTGAGTCTGTCGAACAATTGCTGAATTCCGAGGATTTTGGCGAAAGACTGCGAGCAGTCAACCAACTGCGACAACTAGAACCCGCGATCGCCTATAAACTAATTCAAATTGCGATCGGCGACAAAAACGTCCGGGTTCGCTACGCAGCAGTCAGCCAATTATCAACCCTCGGCACGCAGAATCTGCAGAACGCTTTAGAGGTACTGCGAAACAGCTTGAACAACGACCCCGAACCCGACGTGCAAGCAGCAGCAGCCGATGCTTTGGGCGCATTGAAATTAACCGATGCTTTAGAAGATTTGCAGCAAGTTTATAGCAGTACATCTGAATGGCTGGTGCAACTGAGCATCGTCGCGGCTTTGGGAGAAATGGGAGATCCGAAAGCCTTTCCGATGTTAGAAAATGCCCTGACTTCTGAAAATGAATTGATCCAAACCATTGCCATCAGCGCATTAGGTGAATTGGGAGATAAACGGGCGCTGCCGCTGCTGCTTCCCTACGCTTCCAATGCAGATTGGCAGATCCGTTACAGAGTAGCTCAAGCTCTTGGGCGGTTGGGCGGTAAAGAAGCAGAGGCGGCTTTGGAAATTCTCGCCAAAGATGAGGTTGAACAAGTCGCTCAGGAGGCTAGAGGCGGACAAGAGAATAGTTTAAAGTTGTGAGTTTTTAGGTATGAATTTTGAATTAATTTAGAATTTTTTTTGAAGATTCTACTAAAAACTCCGATCGCGATCGCACACATAATTCAGAAACCCGGTTTCTTCCTATATTTCTCGTTCCTGTCCGCAAAACTCGTAGAAACCGGGTTTCTAGCCCGCCCGCCAGCAGGATGGGTGCCCAGCGCAAACCTTACTAATCAGGAAAAATCTCAAATCTCAAATCTCAAATTGTATTGATGCCACGGTCGATCGCAAATTCCTTTGAAACTATCCTTAAATTCGAGCGTACTCTTCCATTTTCCAACCAGAACCAGCCTCTTGACATCCGCACTTTGACAACAGCTATAATTAGAATAAATACAGCAGCGGCAGCGATTTACACAATTATTGAATTGTGCCCAGCCAAATAGCGATCGGGGAAACTATCGTTAAGACGGTAAGCAATCTACCAGCAAAACCAAGTCTTAAAACTGTTTATCATCCCCATGCTTGAACACTTACAAAATTCCGGTTCTCAGTCGTTGGACATTTTAACAGGAGAGCGATCGGCCTCTCAAGTCGCACCACCTTCAACCAATCAAAACTTTATTTATAGAGTTTTAGAGCTTACTAACATAGAACGCAGCAAATTAGGTTTGTCCCCGCTAACCTTAAATACTCAGTTACTAAATGCGGCGGAAAATCACACCCAAAACATGGCACTGCAAGACTTCTTTTCCCATATCGGAAAAGATGGTTCGTCATTAGGAACCCGGATTACTGCAACGGGCTATAAATTCTCAGCGGCAGCAGAAAACATCGCTGCTGGCTCTTCTACACCCGAACAAGTTGTATCATCATGGATGAACAGCAGCGGCCACCGCGCTAACATTCTTAACCCCAATCTCAAAGAAATTGGCATCGGTTACTATTTCTTAGCCGACGATACTGGCACAGAAAATTTCAATCACTATTGGACGCAAGTTTTTGCTACTTCTCTTGACGGTAGTGTCAATCCCGCACCGACACCTACACCCACACCAACTCCCACACCGACTCCCACACCAACTCCCACACCGACTCCCACACCAAATACTATATCGATTACTTCGCCAATACCCAATGCTATAGGGGATGGCAGCCCGACAACAGCACCCAAAAATACAGCCAGCGGGGGCAATTATTTCCTATCAGATAGTGCCGATACTCAAATACCGCCAAATGCTGCGGGATTGCCAATTTTTGCCCTTTCCGGCAAAGACAATATCACCGGGGGAGAAGAGGTTGATAGCATTAATGGAATGCAAGGTGCGGATACAATTAATGGCGCAGGCGGCAATGACAGCTTATCGGGCGGCAAAGAATCTGATTCAATTGATGGCGGTGTTGGCAATGATTTTATTAGCGGCAACAACGATAACGATCGACTAATCGGATCTGACGGTAACGATACTATTCGCGGCGGCAAAGAAGATGATGTCTTGATTGGCGGTAATGGCGACGATTTGTTGGCGGGCGATCGCGGGCAAGATATTCTGACGGGCGGCGCGGGAAATGATACGTTTATTTTAGCAGGAGGTTTGTCTGCTTCGGCTAGTTTAATCGGTGCTGATGTAATAGCCGATTTTGCGATCGGGGATAATATTGGTTTGACTGACGGTATGGGATTTGCCAACTTGACTTTTGAATCTGTGAGTTTGCAATTGGATGGAGGTGCAAGCATCGCTTCTACGGCGATTAAGTCGGGCAATAGTTATTTGGGAATCGTGCAGGGTGTAAGTCAAAGTCAGCTTACATCTTCTGTTTTTGTCAACACCTAAAAAACAGCATACCCAGATTCCCGACTTCTTGAAGAAGTCAATCGATTTTAGATTTTAGATTAAAGAATTGAAGCATTGACCCCACGGATAAATTCGGGGGCGCCTTTATCGGATACAGGTTTTTTATTTCTGGACGGATGAATCCGGGGGCTTGTATCATGGATGCTTTCTGTCAACTCAACCGTCGGCATGGGTACTGAGTTGACGATCGCATTATCAGTAAAAGCCAACTTAATCCGGTCAAGTCAGAGCTTTTTGCAAGCTCCCGTCATACCCTTCGGGTTGACGGCAAGTTCTTGACTGGTTCAGCTTAAAAGTGGGTGGCAATAGGGATAGATGCTGCATCAGACTGAAACGAGTCGTTTAGCACTTTGGTGATTGTATCAGCGTTAGCAGGGCGACTGAAGTAAAACCCTTGACCTTCATGGCAGCCTCGCGCTTGCAGGTAGTCACGCTGCTCCTTGGTTTCAATGCCTTCTGCGGTGATCGTTAACCGCAGACTTTTGGCCAGAGCAATGATCGCATCAGTAATGGTGGCGCTGTCCGGGTTAGACAGTACATCTTTGACAAAGGATCGATCGATCTTGAGCATATTAACCGGAAACCGTTGCAGGTAATTGAGGGAAGAATAACCTGTGCCAAAGTCATCTAGGGCGAGGGACACGCCAAGTTCTCGCAGTTGCGTTAAGATTTTGACCGATCGATCGATGTCAGTCATCAAGGCAGTTTCAGTCACTTCCAGTTCTAAATACGCAGCTTCGAGTTCCGTCTGGGCCAAAATTTGGCGAACCATCTCAACCAGATTCGGCTGCTCAAATTGTCGAGCCGACAGATTCACCGAAATCCGCAGGGCTGGCAGCCCAGCCAGTTGCCAGCGACGGGTTTGAGCGCAAGCCGTTCGCAATATCCATTCACCAATGGGCACGATCTCGCCATTGGCCTCGGCGATCGGAATAAATTTTACCGGAGGGACCAAACCCTCTGTAGAATGCTGCCAGCGAACCAGCGCCTCCGTTCCTGTCACCTGTCCGCTGTGCAGGTCGATCAGCGGTTGATAGTAAACCAGTAGTTCGTTACGCTCCAGCGCTCCGCGCAGGCTATTTTCTAGGGCCAGTCGCTCCTGTAAGTGAACGTTCATTTCGGGTGAATAAAACTGATAGTGGCTCCGCCCTTGCTGCTTTGCCTGATGAAGTGCGAAGTCGGCTTGCTGAAGAAGTTTATCTACAGAATTAGTATTTTCTAGATGGTTCAATGTAATGCCAAGACTGGCGGTGATGTGGATCGGGTTGCCCTTGATAGAGAAAGGTTTGGTCAGCGTACTCAGCAGCAGTTGGGATAGCTTGACCACACTCTCCAGCGAGGGGAGTTCGCTGCGAGCGATCGCAAACTCACCGTCGCCCAAACGCGCCAAGACATCTGATCGATCCATGCACTGTACCACCCGTTGGGAAACGGCTCTAATTAGTAAGTCGCATATCTCAGGCTCCAACGCATGGCGCATCCCTGTGAAATCATCGATACCCAATACCAGCACTGCGACCAAGGGTGAGTCATTTTGAGATCGGGTTTGATTCAGGCGATCGCAGAATAAGTCACGATTTGGCAATCCAGTCAGTTCATCGTAGTGGGTAATGTAATCAATCAATTCATCTAGTTTGTAAAGCGTTTGTGAGGAATTTGCCATCAGCGTACCGACTTCATCAGTAAACTCTGTGGGTAAGTTCGGCAATGTTCTTGTATCGAGGTAGTTTTGTAGAGCCTCCGAGGTTAAGATTACCGGAACAAGGAGGTAGCGTAGCGTAGAAAGCGTTGCTGCCGTACCCGCTAATGTCGCCACCAGAGCAATCAGGAGAACCCGGACTGATGTCTCTACAGAGTAAGCGTTTGAGGTAAGAAACCAGACCAGTAAGGTTAGCAAAGGAACGTGCGTGCCTAAAAATGCAACCAGCATAATTTTGGCAGTGTAGCTTTTTTTAAGCCAGGGGAGATGCCCCAAGGATGAGTATAGGTTAAGGTTAGGCTTTGGTTGCATAGGACTCGGTTTGAACTTTCAAAGTGGGTAGAGTATCCAGCAGTCTCGTACTAGGTACGTTGGCTTCAGAAACGGCTTTTTTAACTAAGGAGCGATCGCCTTACATTTGACAGATATTTTACAAATCGATCGACAGACAATACTGGGCCGCGCTCGCTTATCTGATAAAATATCGCAGCGATCGCCAAACAACAAATATATATACTGACCCTAATCGCCTTTCTCAAAAACGTCAATGATCCGCGCCAAAAATTACCGAAATTGAGTTTTTTGAAAGCTATAAATTATATCTACCTTCAGGTTTTAGTCCGCTACTGATAACTAATGACTAATAACTAATAACTAAATTACTAAAAGGGTAACTATGAAAAAAGTAGCTGTGTTTGGCAATGCTGGAGGCGGTAAATCAACTCTCAGCAAGAGATTATCGGAAATCACTGGTTTGCCACTTTACGCCTTGGATAAGATTCAATATCAATCTAGGGGCGGGGAGGTTCCAAATGAATAATATAAGCATACCCATGAGAAAATTTGGGCTACTGACGGATGGATTATTGACGGGTTTGGTTGCATGGAAACCGTCTGGCTTCGACTCAATGAGGCGGATAGTCTGGTTTGGGTCGATTTACCACTATACGTGCATTTTTGGTGGGTGACTAAACGGCTGATTTCAGGTAGCTTTATATCGTCAGAAGGCTGGTCTGAAAACAGTCCGATATTGAAGAGTTCAATTAATAGTTACCGCGCTCTTTGGTTGTGTCACAAGTATTTGACTCCCAGATATCGCGAGTATGTCGATCGCGCTCAAAATACCAAAAGTGTTTATCACATCAGATCCACTAAAGAGATTGCACAATTTTTGGAATCGATATCGCAAATGACAGTTGACAACTGAAGGGGGAAGGGGGCATGGGGCATGGGGCATGGGGCATCATCGCCGAAAGGCATTGTGCTAACAAATCACCACTCACTAATAACTAATGACTGATGACTAATGACTGCTGACGGTGCAGACTACTGACTAATTGATGCCACAGCCGATCGCAAATTCCCTTTAAACTCTCCCAAAATTCGATCGCACTCTTCCTTCTCCAAACCAGTCCAGTGCATCATCAAAGCCAGCTTTACAGACTTGCCACTTTTTTCCAGCAAAAAACCCGCATCCTCCCGGCTCAAATCAGTCAAATCCTGCAACATCCGCACAGCCCGATCACGCAATTTCTTATTAGTCACTGCTACATCAACCATTCGATTGCCGTAAACCTTCCCCAGCTTCACCATTACCCCAGTCGAAATGATATTTAAAGCCATTTTTGTTACTGTACCGGCTTTCAAGCGCGTCGAACCCGCCACTACCTCCGGGCCAACCAACAACCGAATATCAACATCAGCCTCAAAATTCACTTGTTCGACGGGTACGCAGGCCATAAACACAGTCTTCGCCCCCCGCTGGCGCGCCGCCTGCAAAGCGCCCGCGACAAACGGCGTCGTACCTCCAGCCGTAATCCCGACAACCACATCTAAGTTGGTAATGTGACGGTGGGCGATCGCCTCAGCCCCATCCTCAGCCCGATCCTCCAAATCCTCCGAACTCCGCACCAAAGCCCCCGCACCCCCGGCAATTATGCCCTGTACGAGTTCTGGCGGCGTGCAGAAGGTGGGGGGACACTCGGCCGCATCCAGCACCCCCAAACGCCCAGAAGTACCCGCACCGACGTAAAACAGGCGGCCTCCTTGACGCAGAGCCTCGGCTGCAATGTCGATCGCTTGGGCTAAATCTTCGCGGGCGCGGGCGATCGCGCTTAAGGTTTGGGCGTCTTCCCGGTTGAACAAGTCCACTAATTCGATCGAACTGAGTTGGTCTAAATTCTCGCTGTTGGCATTCACCTGTTCAGTCAGCAGATGCCCCCGTTCTTCCAAATTCTTCATGATTTTTTCTGCGTTATTGGTCATTGGTCATTGGTCATTGGTCATTGGTCATTGGTCATTGATTTAGAGGGAAACGGCAGATAAACGCAGATAAACGCAGATGCTTTTCAAGATTGGAGAGCAATTTTTGCAATTGGAGTCTACTAATGACTGCTGACTAATGACTGCTGACTCTCACAAAAGTCCTTCGAGTCGGCGGCGAATAGAATCCAGTTCATTTTGGGAAACGTCAGAATCCGGCTCCGGCTCTGGGTCAAGCTCCGCCTGCCACTGAGTCTGTGTTACATTGTCTTCTGGCGGGATCGCCAGCGCGCCCGCCGGTACCAGTTCCCAATCATAATCAACACTCTCGCAGAACTCCTTAATTTCCTCATCGTCGATCGCCTCGACAGCGGGTTCAGGGAAATCCTGGGCTTCCAACATCACGCCAAAGCGGGTGGCGTCGTCTTCTGACTCAAACATCAGAACTTTGTTGCGATCGCCGAGTTGAATGGTATGAATTCCCTCATTCTCGGTGCGGGCATTGAAGAGTAAGACGAACACTCGCATAAGTTTTAAAGACCTTCTTAACCACCGTTTTTTTATCTTAGAAGCGATCGGGCAACCGATTTTAAATTTTATATTTTACATTTTAGATTGACCACCGATCCGGCACTGGCGCGATCGAAAGGAGTTGGGGCATTTGGACGACTTGGTTTGATATTTTAGATTTTAGATTGACCACCGATCCTGCACAGCGGGCGAAACCTAGAGGATTTGGGGGAGTTGGAGGACTTGGTTTTAGGTGATGTTGCGTGTTTGGATTAAGTTCGGTAAAGGTTTCTGGAGTCTACCCTGGAGTAGGGGCGTGCCTTCGGCCTTCGTTGGGCCCGATCGGCACTTCCCGCCTCACTTCTGAGTCTACCAAAGGCAGAAGGCACCCTGGCGAATCACAGAAATTCTACCTGTCTAAAATCGGCTGATTCCCTTAATTACTGAATTCTCTGATTTCTGAGAAACACCCATGACTAACTCGGACGATAAGAAAAATCAACTCGCACCCCGTCCCCACCGCCGCTGGTGGCGTCTGCTGCTGCTTAGCGGTACGGGATTGGGCATTATCGCCTTGGTGGGGGCGGCGCTAGGATACCAGTGGGTGCGGGAAAAGTTAGCTCCTTTGGTGGAAACTGAAGTCAGTCAGTTGCTGAAGCGGCCTGTGCAACTCGGAAGTTTGGAGAGATTTTCTCCGACAAGTTTGCGGTTTGGCCGATCGACTTTACCTGCAACTCCTACCGATCCGGATTACGCTTCTACAGAAGCAGTGGAAGTAAAGTTTTCGGTTTTGCAACTGCTGTTCACCCGCACTCTCAAATTAGATATTACCTTAGTTAAACCCAGCGCTTATATCGAACAGGATGCTACAGGGCGCTGGGTTAATATTCCAACTGCGGAGCAGAAATCTCCAGGTTTATTTAAAACTGAAGTTGAGGCAATTCGAGCTGAAAATGTCGCTGCTGTTTTGGTGCCGAGTCCCGCAGTCGGACAGCAAACTTCGGCTCCGATTTCGGTAAATTTGCAAAAGGGCAGTGTTCTATTTCGCGAGCAAAATCAGCGTGTTCTTTACGAACTAAACGGTCAGTTTACTAACAGTGATAATTTTATAGTAAAAGCGGATTCTCTCTTGCCGGCGGCTCAAACTAACGTGCAGTTGCAAGGTCAAAATTTGCCTTTACCCGACCTGGCTCGCTTGCTGAAGCTTCCCGGCATTTATTTACAAAAAGGTCTTGCTAATGGGAATTTGACCGTGCAATTGCGAGACAATAAACTATCTGGAATTACCGGAGCGGCTAGTTTTGGAGGAGTGCAAGCGAGTATTTATCCCTTGAAACAAATCGTACAAAATAGCAGCGGTCAGTTGCGGTTCCAGGGAACTAATGTGATTGTTGATAGTCTGGCGGCTAATTACGGTCTAATTCCGCTTAAAATAGCAGGAACAGTGGCAACAGGAACTAATTTTAATCTCCAACAAGCTAACTTCAATCTGACAACTAACGTGCAACCAGTGGCTTTTGCAAGTGTTGTCAGTGCGGTGGAAACAGAGTTAGGGCAGAAAGTAGTATTACCCGTTGCTGTTGCCGGGGAAGTGAAGGCGGATGCCAAGCTGACTGGAACACTTGCAATGCCGGTGCTGACAGGTACGATCGCCTCGACAAAACCCGCTACGGTCGATCGACTGCAATTAAACAATATCAGCACTAATTTCAAATTGCAACGCGGGAGAATGGCTCAAACCCCAACTCCCAATTCTCAATCTTCTATTCCCCCGTTTTCCTCTTTAGGTTTGACTTTGAGCGATATGTTGGTAGTGCCGGCGGCGGGGGGTAAAATTGGCGGCAAAGGTCAAGTTGATATTGCTTTATCTAAGGAGAATTCGCGATCGGGTTTGGTGTTTGATTTCCAAGTTGAAAATGTACCCGGAGACGCGATCGCCCAAATTTACGCTCTCCCGATTCCTGCTACTGTTACAATTGGCAGTGTCTCCGCAAAAGCTCAAATTTTCGGCCCGTTAGACAACATTCAAGCTAGAGTTCAATGGCAAGCACCGCAAGGGACTTTCCCGGCTGCCGGCGAAATTAGAGCCGCAAGGAATTCGGCGGATTTGCAAAATACTGTTGTGAAGATTGGCGACGCTTCTGTTAAGGTGGATGCTGCGATAAAAGACCGTCAGTGGCAAGCTTTGATGGAGGGCGATCGCGTAGCCCTCAACAGTTTGCAGCAAGTCCTGCCGGGGCTTAATTTGCCTCCTAAACTAGCAGGTTTTTTCAGCGGAACCGCCGAAGCGGCGGGAACTCTAGACGATTTGAGTTTAAATGCGATCGCTGCGACTGGCAAAGGAACGCTGAATATTGCTGACAGTATTGTTGATGTTAATGGGGAACTAGAATCGGGTAACT
Organism: Microcoleus sp. Pol11C3; assembly: GCF_036701485.1. Taxonomy (NCBI): domain Bacteria; kingdom Bacillati; phylum Cyanobacteriota; class Cyanophyceae; order Oscillatoriales; family Microcoleaceae; genus Microcoleus; species Microcoleus sp. Pol11C3. Next base: position 41,646 of record NZ_JAUBQW010000021.1, read on the forward strand.
GGCAAGTTATTGGCAACACTGATAAAGTAGCTGTTAATCAATTGATTGATATTGGCTTACCGTTTTTAACGCGGCAAACGACCGCCAATATCGACAATCTAAAATCCAAAGTCCAAAATCTCAAATCGCTCGGCGGACAGTTAGCAGGTGAATTTAAAGCTGCGGGAAATGTTGACAATTTGACTGCTGGCGGAATTAATGTTAATGCCAACGGCAGGCTCAATTTTGCCGACAGCAATGTCAATTTAAAGGGAGAATTGGTAGCGGGAAACTGGCAAGCAACAGCCCAAACAGATCGCACTTCCATCAGCCGCTTGGTAGATTTAGGATTGCCGATATTAGATGTGGCTTCAGCATTCAATCCCGAAAATCAGCAATCTGCAAATTTCAAATCCAAAATCCAAAATCTCAAATCGATTGACGGACTGCTATCGAGTCAATTTACAGCATCGGGAAGTCTTGACAATTTGACTGCTAGCAGCATTAATGTCAGCGGCAGTGGCAGACTCAATCTTGCCGGCAGCAATGTTAATTTAAAAGGAGAATTGGCAGCAGGAAAGTGGCGGGGAACGGCAGAAACCGATCGCACTTCCATCAGGCGCTTAGGAGATTTAGGATTGCCGCTGTTAGATGTTGGCTTAGCTTTCGCTGCTGACAATCCCCAAACAGTCGCCAACATCAACAATCTAAAATCCAAAATCCAAAATCTCAAATCGCTTGACGGACAAATATCGAATCAAATTCAAGCCAGTGGCAGCCTTGATAATTCAACCGTCGCCGACATAGGCGTCAGCAGCAGTGGCAAACTCAATATAGGGGACGGTACTCTTGCTTTTAGAAGTAAATTAGAAGACAGACGCTGGCAAGCTTTCGCCGATGCCGATCGAGTTATTCTCAGCCGCTTAGAACAAACTGTTCGCAATCTCCAACTGTTTCCGCTGACGGCGACTTTGCCTAAAGGATTTGACGGCAGAGTTAACGGTCAATTCCAAGCAGCGGGTAGTTTGGATAACTTGACAGCGAAGGGAATTAGTGCTAGTGGAGAAGGACGGATTTTGGTCGATCGACTCGGGGCGATCGATACTACGGCCAAATTAGAAAACGGCAACTTGCAAGCATTGCTGGAAACGAACGGAATTGCCGTCAGCAATTTAGAACAAACCCTCAAACAAACAGGTTTGCTGACAGCCAATTTACCCCCAGAAATTAACGGAACCCTCGACGGCCAAGTCCGCATTTTGGGAACAGTAGATAATTTAACCGCCAACGGCATCACCGCCAACGGCGACGGACAAATTCGACTCGCCAACGGCGGAGGAATTGTCAATGCTAAAGGCCGCGCCGCATCGGGGACTTGGCGCGCGTCCATTGAGGGTCAGCAAATTGCTCTAAGTCGCTTCCAGCAAGCTTTTGACTCGCAGCGACAAAGCTTGCAAGCCCAAGGTGTCGTCTCTGGTGCCCAAAATCTCCCCCAGCTTGCAGGACTGTTTAACGGCAATGTCAATTTGTCCGGCCCGATTGGGGCGGGCACGGGGGCACCGCCCCTACAAAATGTTCGCGCCGGCGGTAGTTTCCGCATCTCGGAATTGCCGTTTTTGAAACAACCTTTTGAGGCAGTATTTAATTGGGACGGCAAACGGGTGGAAATTGAGAACGCCACAACTCCCGGTTTGACGGCAAACGGCTTTGTTAACGTAGAACTCGCAGGTAAAGGAGGGCCCTCAATTTCCAACTTAGATTTGGATGTCAGACTCGCCAACTTTAACCTGGCAGCCTTACCAGCAGAACAACTAGGATTTTTGACACCCATGGGTGTCAAAAATGCTTCAGAGAAAAACCAGCCCCTGCGGGGCAATGTCGATTTTACCGGCAGCCTCACCGGAACCCTCGCCGCCCTCAGCTTAGTTGGCGACGTGGAAGTGCGGGATTTAGCAGTAAATCAAGTCGCTTTTGACCGGGTACTGGCGGGGAGTGTGAATGCGGATGCTGGGAAAAGTGTAGATTTGCGTTTGGCCGGTCGCCAAGACAAAATTCAAGTAGCTTTAAATCAATCTTTTCTGCCGACATCTTTCTTAATTCAACGCGGGGAATCTGTGGCTAGCGGCCAAACCGAGGGAGAAACTTTGCGAGTCAATTTAAGCGATTTTCCCCTCGCTGCTTTGAATCTATCACCCGGTAAAGATGCTGGTTTGGGGCCGATAACAGGTACGGTTTCGGGACAAGTAAATGTGCCCGGTTGGAAGATGCCGTTAAATCCGGCGACTTTGCAAGCAAGCGGACAAATTGCGATCGCCCAACCGGCGATCGGCTACATTAAAGGTGACAGTTTCCAAGGCGAATTTAGCTACGCTAACGGCAGCGCCTCTCTCACAAATGGCATATTCCGCCAAGGCAGCGGTCAATACTTAATTTCCGGTAATGTTCAAACAGGCGCCAACCCGCAATTTGCCGGGAAAGTTAGCGTCCAGCAAGGCAATTTGCAGCAGATTTTAACCGCTTTGCAATATTTCAATTTAGGCGACTTGGCCAGAGGCCTAAAACCTCCCGTTTACGGTGACAGTGGCGACGTGCAAACTGTAGCAGTGGGAGAACCAGAAGCCCCGCTAATCGAACAGTTGCGCCGCTTGGCAGAAATTGAAACTATTTTGCAGCAGCAGCAGGCAGTAAAAGCATCAGAAAAATTGCCTCCCTTATCTCAATTGCAAGGCACTTTTGGCGCGGAAATTGCTGTCGCAGGTTCTTTGCGAACTGGTGTGCAAGCTCAATTTAACGTGAAAGGCGATAACTGGCAGTGGGGAAAATATGTCGCCGAACAGTTCAGCCTTGAAGGTAGTTTTCAGGACGGGATTTTAACTGTTTTGCCTCTTGAAATTCGATCGGGAAAAAGTGCGATCGGCTTTTCGGGACAACTCGGGCAAAAAGCTCAATCCGGGCAGTTGCGGGTAGAAAATGTCCCGGTGGAAGAGTTGGCAAAACTGGTGGAATTGCCTTTTGTGGATGTCACCGGAAATTTGAATTTGCGGGCGAATTTGGCCGGCAGTTTGGAAAACCCGCAAGCCACCGGAGAATTGAGTTTGGTTGAGGGTACGCTAAACGGAGAACCGATTAAACAAGCCGACGGCAGTTTCAGTTACAGCAACGCCCGCCTGAATTTTGGCGGCAGCGCTTTGGTAACTCAAACCGAACCGATTGAAGTGCAGGGAAGTTTGCCTTTTGAGTTGCCGTTTGCAGCGGTAAAAGCTGATAGCAATCAAATTGATTTGAGGGCGAATTTGCAAAATGAAGGTTTGGCAATTATTAATGTATTGACTCCGCAAGTTGCGTGGGTCAGTGGCAAGGGACAGGTGCAAATTCGCGTGGGAGGAACGCTGGAACAGCCTGTAGCGCAAGGAATTGCGAATTTTGAAAATGCAACTGTCCGCGCGCAAGCCTTCCCAGAACCGCTGACAGGGCTAACTGGGACGGTGCGCTTTGAGGGCGATCGTATTCGGGTAGAAGGAATTCGGGGAAAGTTGAGTCAGGGACAAGTTGTGGCCCAGGGTGTAATTCCGCTGTCTGTGCCCTTCGCGGAGGGCGATGTCGATGCGGCTAATCCTTTGGCTGTGAATCTCGACAAGTTGGCAGTAAACCTCAGAGGATTGTACAGCGGCGGCGTTGTTGGTCAAGTGCAGGCAAGGGGCACGGCTAGGCGTCCGCAGTTGAGCGGTAATATTGAACTGTACAACGGTGAAGTATTTCTCAGGAGTCCCGGCGGTGGCACAACTCAGTTAGCTTCTTCCTCTTCTGCTTCTGATTCTCCTTCCACATCTTCTCCTTCTGCTTCCCCTGCGACTGAGGTTTCTGCTTCCCCTACAACTGACGTTTCTCCTTCTGCAGAGACTCCGACTTCCCCTTCTCCTTCCCCTTCCTTTGAAGTGGGATTGAACGATTTGCGGCTGAATTTGGGGCGGGGAATTCGGGTAACAAGTGCGCCGATATTGAGTTTTCAGGCGACTGGGGGCTTGACGGTGAATGGAACTTTAGATGACCTTCGCCCGGAGGGTACGATTCGGTTGACTTCCGGGTCGGTGAATTTGTTTACGACAGAGTTTAGACTCGATCGAGGATACCCGCAGACTGCTACCTTTATACCAACACAAGGACTCGATCCGACGCTGGATGTAAGATTAGCAACTTCGGTGCAGGAAGTAACGCGGTTCCGCACTCCCGGCACATCTGTAACCTCTGAAATCGCAGACCAACCGACAAGTTTCGGCAATGTGCGGAGTGTCCGAATTCAAGCGTTAGTGCAGGGAAGGGCTTCTCAGTTGGCTGAAAGTCTGGAGTTAAGGAGCTCTCCGAGTCGATCGGAAACAGAGATTGTAGCGCTATTAGGCGGCAGTTTCGTGCAGACTTTGGGACAGGGAGACAGTACACTGGCGATCGCAAATTTAGCGGGTGCGGGTTTATTGAACAACCTTCAATCTGCCATTACTAACGCCACAGGATTGAGCGAATTTCGCTTATTTCCCACTCGGGTTAGAGGGAACGAAGCAAAAACTGCTAGTTCCAGTTCTGGTGCGGGTTCTCTCGGTTTAGGTTTAGAAGTTGGGTTTGACATCACGCGCAATATTTCAGCATCAATCATTCGAATTTTGTCAGCAAATCAACCAACTGAATTTACTGTGCGCTATCGATTGAGCGATAAAATTTTACTCAGGAGTTCGAGTAATTTTCAAGGAGACAATCGCGTCACTGCTGAATATGAATTGAGGTTTTAGGCATCAGCAAAAAGCTAGCAGCCAACAGTTACCAATTTCTAAGTAATTTGCTATAATAGTAACAGCAGCAAATTGGTACTGCTAACCCCACACACAAGGTTATAGGAGTTAAGTCAGATGGCAAATAAACTCCAAGTTAATACACATTCGATCGGCTACAGCGACTTTTACTGGAACCGCTTTAGTCCGAGAGTCGCGACTATCAGCAGTGTCCGCAACGCCAATCACTGGGACGGCGGATTTATCACTTATATTGCATTTTCCACCAAAGTAGAAGCTACAGCAGCAATGAAATATTTGCTCTTGAATCAAAAAGCTGCTGATGTCGATATGCGGAAAGCCAAGCGAATGAAAGCAAAAGGCATTCGGTGGGAACTCAAAATTCGGGGTTTAGCTTTTAATGAAGTGCTGAAGCTAGCAACAATGGATATAACTGGAAAGCTAGTGATATCCGCTGCAACTACTACTCAAGCCACAGGCTGATAAAAGCATTCAGATAACAGGTTGGGTTGAGACAACAAAACCCAACCCTTCCAATATTTGCCAATATCCATCTTCCTCTCTTTTCTCCTCCTCTGTGTCCTCAGCGCCCTCTGCGGTTAATCAAAAAATCCTATAAAATATATGCGCTTCATCAGTCCCAAAACAGACTTTGCATTCAAAAAAATATTCGCTTCTTCCGAACATCCCGAAATTCTCATCAGCTTCCTAAATGCAATGCTGTATAACGGAGAACCAACCATCCAAGAATTAGAAATAATTGACCCTTATTCAGCCGGAAGCGTTACAGGATTGAAAGACACTTACCTGGATGTCAAAGCCAAGATTACCGGAAACAAAACCGTGATTGTGGAAATGCAGGTACTCAACGTCGCCGCCTTTGAAAAACGAGTCGTGTACAACGCAGCCAAAACCTATTCTACTCAACTCAAAGCTGGAGAAGGTTATTTAAAGTTAAATCCGGTCATTGCTTTAACTATTACCGACTTTATCTTATTTGAAAACTGCGAAAAACTCATCTCTAACTTTGAATTCACAGAAACCGAAGAGAAATTCGTCTATCCTAACTGCGAGTTAAAGTTAGTGTTTGTCGAGTTGCCGAAATTCAAAAAAGAATTGAATGAACTCGAAACTCTGCCGGAAAAATGGATTTACTTTATGAAAAACGCGCCCTCTTTGGAAGCAGTACCAGATACATTGGGGTCTATTGAAGAGATTAATAGCGCGCTGGGAATTGCCAACCGAGCAAATTTGACACTAGACGAATTGAATGATGTAGACAAACGAGAAATGTTTATCCAAGACCAAATCGGGTCTGTGATGAAAGGGATAGAAATTGGTATACAACAGGGGATTGAACAGGGAATACAACAAGGAATCGAACAAGGAATCGAACAAGGAATCGAAAGGGGTAAAATTGAGGGGGAAATAGGATTAATTATGCGTCTCCTCGTGCGGCGGGTGGGTGATGTTACAGTGGAAGTTCAAACTCGCATTCAGGGATTATCTGGGGAACAGTTAGATGATTTAGGAGAGGCTTTGTTAGATTTTAGGAGTCAAGAGGATTTGAGCGCGTGGTTGGATTCGCGGCGGGATGAACTGAGGAGTTAAACAGAGAGTCAGGGATTTTTAAGGCGGATTTTGTATAATTCCCAATCTTTGCATTCATTTAAACTTTACTATCTGCTGGAACTTCACTCTGTAGCACCATCCAACCTAACAACGCTAAAATAAGACCGAGAGCGAGAAATCCTAAATCCCAAGCTAACTCGTTGATACCGGGTTTGACGTGGTGGATTCCCAAAATTTGATGGTCAACAATGCCTTCAACAAAGTCAAATAATCCAGCACCGATTAATATTGAACCCAAAAAAGTTTGAGTTGACAGAAAAACATCTTTGCGCTTCACCGCACTCCACAAACAGAAGATTCCCGCCACTGTTACCAACCAATCCGCAGCGTGAAACAATCCATCTCCGAGGGTATTTAATTCTAAACCGGCAACAGTAGCATCGGTTTTAAGGCTGCTAAACATATGGTGCCACTGGAGGAGTTGGTGCAGCACAATGCCGTCAAAAAACCCGGCTTGACCGATACCGAGGAGAATTCCTGCGATAATGAGAGGTCGGCGGTTGTTAGCTGCGGTGGTTGATGGGTTGGTGCGATCGTCCAATGGAAAACCTCAGATTATTTAATTGCTGAGCCTGGGTTTGTGAAGGGATTTGCCAGTACATTTTTTAGTTTTGCTGGGGATGAGGGGCGATCGCATCACCCGCGAGATAGATTTATTGAGTGAAGTGCGATCGCGCCTTGATTTTTGATGGATGATTGGAAAGTGCGATCGAATCTTGCCTGCAATAACTTCTACAACACCATCCACATACTAATTGATAGTTTTAATTACATTAAACCTCAACATATTTGCATAAAGTCCTGGCTTCAGGAATAGACGAACCAGATTGACGCAACTCTTCTAAATGAAAAACTATGGCTGCTTTAATTTGCGGTTCTACTTCCTCGATTGTTCTTCCTGTTCCTAGGCAGCCGGGGAACTCTGGGACCATAAGCAGAAGAATTCATTTTGCTAGGCATCCCGGGAACTCTGGTAAAATAAGTCGAAGAATTGCTTTCTGATTTCTGGATGCCAATTGCATAAATTCTAATTCTGCTTTGACTATCTGCTTTTGGGTTTGCCAACACAATAGACCCTTCTGGCGTCAATTCCCATCTGTCGCGAGGCGAATTTGTTTCTACATATCGTTTAACCAAGCCCTCAGCAGCCAGTTTTTTTAAGACAACCATCATGTCAGGTTCTCGCGGTACATCTCGACGGGAAAGTGCATTCGCGAGTTCGTACCAACTCCACTTTCCTTGACCTTTAGCTACTAATTCCAGCAGCACTAATTCAAGCTGGGTTAATTGAGTTAGGTTTTTCATCAAAATTCCTCTACGCTCGGATGAAATAAAACGCCGAATCCTTCTTTTAATTTATATTCTTCAAGAGTAGCTGTGTGAGCATTGTTCCAAAGTTCATAAGCCTCATCCGGGTCAGCGGGTTGTCCAGTTGGGTAGCCAAGCTTTTTATACCTGAGATACTCGCGTAACTCGTGAGTATAAAAGCGTAAATCAAGAGGCTCAGCTACAAGGGTTTGGGTGGTCATACCTCTTAACCTTTCAACCATTCTTAGCTCAGGTTCACCAACTGGATTAAATCTGCGAACATGAGCTTCAACTAAGGCAACGCCTTTATCAGTAATTTTAACATTTTGATAAGATAAGTTGAGGAGGTTTCCACTAGCTTTCGAGGGATTGAAGGGTCTGCCACTTTTTGCACCTTTTTCTATCATTTTATGCGAGTGGCTTTAATCTATCCGCAGTTAACAAAGTTCTGAAACTTTTAGATGTTACACCTTGCAAGTCTCGACGCGAGAGAAGAGACTTAACAAGCCACAAGCTAACCCCTTACGTCCTCGGGCTGGGAGGTGACCTTCTGGTGCTTTGGTGTTGAATTTGATATCTATATAATGCAACTGGTTACTATTCACACGCCAACCTAACCTATCTTTGAATGCTTCCCATATTTTACTATCAAATTCCCTGGTTCCCCCCAGACTTTGATAAATGCGCTTCTGCACCGAAAAGCCGAAGCGCTCATTACTGTATTTTACCCAAAGTTGGTCAATCGTTCGCAAGTCTTCGCAGGGAAAATTATCAATATGTTCATTATTCAGGCATCCGTCTTCCTTCTCACCCGCCACCTTCAACATCACTCTAGCCGTTTCCCGATCAGCCTCTTTCCATTTTTCGCTAGCCAACAGCCGATCGAGTTGACGATAATCGACTCCTTGTGCTGAAATCAATTTTACAGGTTGTGACGCGGGCTGCGGGCTAGGAATCGTTGGCAAAACACCCCCTGTTTGCGTCTCGCGAATAGGAGGTTGGGGAAGCATAGCCAACCATTCTTGAACCGACTGAGGGCGCTTTATCGCATCCATTTCCATCCCTTGAAGAATTGCCTCATTCACTTCATCGCTGATGCAGGAATTAATCTGAAGAGGCGACTTTAAAGGATGCTTCAAGCCTCTCAAGTCCGCACCAGTTGGCGATGTTTTCGTTAGCAGATAGTATAGCGTTGCCGCCAGAGCATAAACATCTGTGTACTGAGCAAATTTTCCAATTCGGCCGTACTGTTCAGGAGGAGCAAAACCCTGTGTCAGTTCAACAGTGATTTCCTGAGTGCGATTGGGAATAAAACCACGCGCCAAACCAAAGTCAATCAAAACTGCATCTTGATTGTCACGCACCATAATGTTTTGTGGCTTGATATCCCGATGGAGCAAACCTTTGTCGTGAACTACTATTACGGCTTCTCCTACTTGACGGACGTAGTTTAAAGCTTCTGTTTCTGACAGAATACCGCGCCTTTTCACCCATTTCCACAAATCTTCTCCTGCCACATATTCCATCGCAATGCAAGGGAAATCATCGTGAGTGAAGTAGGTGTATATTTGCACAATATTGGGATGCTTGCACACAGCTAGTAGTAGCGCCTCATCGCGAAATTTGTCCCGATACCTGGAAAAATTTGGATGGCTCAATAATTCATCTTTCAGCGTTTTGATGACAACCCGCTGCCTGTTTTGCGCCTTCTGCGCTAGGTACGTGACCCCAAAGCCGCCCTCACCTAACTTGGCTTCAATGATATACCGATCGCCATTTAACCGCTGCCCCGGTGTCCAAACCATTCTCCTCACCGCCAACCAATATTAATTTTTATCTCGGCCTAGCCTGTATTTTAACTATATTTTGTAAGTTGGGTTTAGTTCCACGGGCCCAACTTCATTGCGCTTTCCCGGTGATGGTTGGCCTTTAGTTCGATCGCCCTTTTCCGACATAATTCGATCGACAAATTCGCAGCAATCTCATTAAGAATCATAAATTGCAAAACCTCTTTGCCCAAACAGACCCTTTCTGTGCAAACCTAAAAAACAGCAGACACAATTTTATAAACTCTAATTACAGAACCCTAGCAACCAGTTATGCAAACTCTGCCGAACCCCACTAAAACCCCCACCACCGAACCAATCTTCGACACCACCATCAAACGCCGCAAAACCCGACCCGTCCAAGTCGGTAGCGTCACGATCGGCGGCGGCTATCCCGTCGTAGTTCAATCGATGATTAACGAAGACACCCTCGACATCGACGGTTCAGTCGCAGGAATTCGCCGCTTGCACGAGATTGGCTGCGAAATCGTCCGCGTCACAGTGCCCAGCATGGCCCACGCCAAAGCTTTAGCCGAAATCAAGCAAAAATTGCACGCCACCTACCAACCCGTGCCCCTCGTCGCCGATGTCCACCACAACGGCATGAAAATTGCCCTGGAAGTCGCCAAACACGTAGACAAAGTGAGAATCAATCCCGGACTTTACGTGTTCGAGAAGCCGAAAGCCGACAGAAGCGAATACACTGACTCCGAATTCGCCGAAATTGGCGAAAAAATCCGCGAAACCCTGGAACCTCTGGTGATTTCCCTGCGCGATCAAGGTAAAGCTTTGCGAATCGGCGTTAATCACGGTTCCCTCGCCGAACGGATGCTGTTTACCTACGGCGACACCCCCGAAGGCATGGTGGAATCGGCCCTGGAATTCATCAAAATTTGCGAATCCCTCGACTTCCGAAATATCGTACTTTCCCTGAAAGCCTCCCGCGCGCCCGTGATGGTGGCTGCTTACCGCTTGATGGTGCACCGGATGGACGAACTCGGCATGGATTACCCGCTGCATCTCGGCGTCACGGAAGCAGGAGACGGCGAATACGGCCGCATCAAATCCACCGCAGGGCTCGCACCGCTGCTGACTGACGGCATCGGCGACACCATCCGCGTCTCGCTGACAGAGGCCCCAGAAAAGGAGATTCCCGTTTGCTACAGCATTCTGCAAGCCTTGGGACTGCGGAAAACGATGGTTGAGTATGTCGCTTGTCCTTCCTGCGGTCGCACTTTGTTTAATTTAGAGGAAGTGCTACATCAAGTGAGAGAGGCGACGAAGCATCTCACGGGTTTGGATATTGCAGTAATGGGCTGTATTGTCAATGGGCCAGGAGAAATGGCTGATGCTGATTACGGCTACGTCGGGAAGCAACCGGGTTATATTTCGCTGTACCGCGGCCGGGAAGAAATTAAGAAAGTGCCGGAAGACCGAGGAGTGGCAGAATTGATAGACTTGATTAAATCGGACGATCGCTGGGTTGAGCCTGAGTAGGCTTTGCTGGATTTAGTTTTGAAGTTTGGGGGCGGGCAAGATGCCCACCCCACAAGAGTTTTTTGTGGCACAGGCATCTTGCCTGTGGCTTTTGGGTCTCCATGCCCACCCCACAACTATTGTGTTGGCACAGGCATCTTCCCTGTGGCGAAAGGGAACAAAACTCGGCAAAGTGGAATAATATCTGTAGGCCAAACGCGAGCCGGCCTTGCCTGTGTTAGATTGAGCGTAATTATTCTGAACTCTTTTCCTCCCGCGCGTCAGACAAATGGTTATAACAAAACGAGGTCTTGTTCTAAGTGCAGCAGCGGTGGTACTCACTGCTGTAACTCTTGCGAACACTGGTTGCAGTTCTAAATCTCTAGCTTCTTTTCGGGGAAGCCCTAAAGAGTTGGTTGATGAAGTTTGGCAAATTATTGACAAAAGTTATGTAGATGGCACTTTTAACCAGGTTGACTGGAAAGCGGTGCGGAATGATTATTTGAATCGGACTTATACCAGCGACGAGGAAGCTTACAAAGCAATTCGGGAAATGCTGAAAAAGCTGGACGATCCTTATACGCGGTTTATGGACCCTGAAGAGTTCAAAAATATGCAGGTTGAGACTTCTGGGGAACTGACAGGAGTTGGGATTCAGTTGACTCAAGATGAGAAAACTAAGAAGTTGGTAGTGATTTCGCCGATCGAAGATACCCCTGCTTTTACTGCTGGTATTTTGGCAAAAGATATCATTACTAAGATTGACGGCAAAACGACAGAAGGCATGGATACAAATCAAGCGGTAAGTTTGATTCGCGGCCAGGCGAATACTGAGGTGACGCTGACGATTTTGCGGAACAGCAAGGAATTAGCATTCAAGCTGAAACGCGCTAAAATTGAAATTCATCCAGTGCGGAAGTCGGTGCAGAAAACCCCGATCGGAGAAGTCGGCTATATTCGCTTAAATCAGTTCAGTGCGAATGCTGCATCGGAAATGCGATCGGCAATTAAGGATTTGGAACAGAAGAAGGTGACGGGCTATATTTTAGACTTGCGTTCCAATCCCGGCGGGTTGCTGTACGGAAGTATTGAAATTGCTCGGATGTGGCTCAAAGAAGGTACGATCGTCTCGACAGTCGATCGAGTCGGTGAGGCCGATAAACAAACGGCAAATAAGGCAGAGCTCACAGACAAACCGTTAGTTGTACTGGTAGACGGCGGTTCAGCAAGTGCTAGCGAGATTCTATCCGGTGCTTTGCAAGACAACAAACGCGCGGTTTTGGTGGGAACAAAGACCTTTGGGAAAGGTTTAGTTCAGTCAGTACGCGGCGTAGGAAATGGTTCCGGTTTGGCGGTGACAATTGCCAAGTATTTTACTCCCAACGGCACTGATATCAACCACATGGGAATTAAACCGGATTTTCAGGTTGAACTCACTGACGCTCAAAAACAGGAGTTGAGGCGCGATCGCGCTAAAATTGCTACGGCAGCAGATCCGCAGTACGCGAAAGCTATGGAAGTTTTGACACAGCAAGTTACTGGTAAAACAGGGAACAAGAAGGCGGAGTCGAAACCGAATGCAGCGCCACCTAAGCCGACTGCGGCGCAGGCAAAACCGAGTGCAGCACCTTCTAAATCCAAGTAGAAAACCTGTGTAGGGTTTCAGTAAAAAAAAGCATTCGGGGGAAGAATTACGGCTAAAAGCCAAGATTTTAAACTCGAATGCTTCGCTATTTTTGGCAATGCGTCCGGTGCAACCGAAATTTATATAATTAATCTGCGTTAATCTGTGTTTATCTGTCCTCATCTGCGGTTAAAAAAAGAGAATGTGTTAACCGCAAATGACAATGGATTCACGCAGATTCACGCAGATGAAAACAAGAGAGATATGCAGAATTCCGAGGCTAACAGATTTGATATCACGTTAGCTTTCGCGATTCGGAGGAAAGTAATAGTAATCCGTCATTGCGGCTGGCATTTGCCGGCGCGAATTAATCCGATGCGGCGGGCAATGGCATCTTCGGCAGAATCGTAAGGGCCCCACTTTTCAATAATACTGGGGTTTGGTTCTTCGAGTTGGGCGATCCTCTGCGAGGGCTCCGCCAACGGCAAAATCTCGCAATTACCGGCAGGACGTTTAACAATATAAAATTTTGATGTTTCTGTCATAGCTAAATTCGTCAAATAAAAGCTGGAGACTAACTAGGCAAGGGGATAATTATATCAAATAAGGAAACGGCAATGCGTTGTCCCAAGCGTGTCTTAGCATTAAACCCGCAGTCCGACAGTTGTTTCAACCGCTGCCGGACTGCAGATTTAACCGCCGGGAATTAATAAGAATTAAAAAAAACTAACACTTTCGGAAGATGCCACAATATTTATTTATGATAAAAATATAGACGTTTGTCTAAACCGTGAATTAAACCATTTCACAAACACCGAAATATTCTAATCAATACCAAAAAAACCATGCAATTTGTCCCCAAAACAATCCGCGAAATCCAACCAGAAATCCTACCAGTTAAAGAATCACCGCCAGAACTTGTTACTTTCGATGTCGGCGGGATGAAATGTGCCGGCTGCGCGAAAGCTGTGGAACGCCAACTCATGCAGTATTCAGGCGTAATTTCAGCTTGCGTTAACTTGGCCGTAGAAGTCGCGACGGTTGAGTGTCAACCGGGGGCTGTCGATGCAGAGGCTTTAGCGAAAAAGTTGACTGATAATGGATTTCCCTCTCAGTCTCGTTTAGGTGAAAATCAGCAGGAAGCAGAAGCCGCAACAATTGAACGGCGGCGACAAGAAATTCGACAGCAAATCAAGCAATTGACGATCGCCCTTATCCTAATTATTCTATCCGGTTTAGGTCACGTACTCGGCACAAAAGCCCCCATTCTCAGCAATATTTGGTTTCACTGGGGACTCGCCACCCTAGCTTTGCTGCTACCGGGCCGCCCGATTATCGTTGACGGGTGCCGCAGTTTGTGGCGAAATGCACCCAACATGAATACTTTGGTAGCTTTAGGCGCTGTCACAGCTTACACGGCTAGCAACGCGGCGCTGCTGTTTCCACGGATGGGATGGGAATGTTTTTTTGACGAACCGGTGATGCTGCTGGGCTTTATTTTGTTGGGGAAAACTCTGGAACAGCAAGCCAGACGGCGCGCTGCATCAGCTTTGCAAGCTTTAATCGCATTGCAACCGGCGAAAGCCCGCTTAGTTGATTTTAAACTCCCGAGTTTAGATTTGCGATCGGAAGAATTGCCTTTAAATTCGACATCTGCGGTCTACGATCCACAATACATTGAAATTCCCGCCGATCGCGTCCGAGTCGGAGAATGGCTGCAAGTTTTTCCCGGGGAAAAAATTCCGGTAGACGGTGAAGTCTGCGAAGGCAAAACAACCATAGATGAGTCGATGCTGACTGGCGAATCAATGCCGGTTTTGAAGCAACCAGGAGATACAGTTGCCGCCGGAACTATCAATAAATCCGGGGCAGTTGTGATGCGGGCAACTCGTACCGGTAAGGAAACAACTGTAGCTCAAATGGTGGCTTTGGTGCAGGCAGCCCAAACTCGCAAAGCGCCGATTCAAAATTTAGCTGATACTGTGGCGGGATATTTTGTGTATGGGGTAATGGGGATATCGGTTTTAACTTTCCTATTTTGGTATTTTGCCGGCACTCATATTTGGCCTTCTGTGCTTTTAGGACACGGGGCAATGGATATGGGACACGGGGCAATGAATATGGGAAATGAATTGCCAATTATCCATTATCAATCGCCTTTGCTGTTAAGTTTGAAATTGGCGATCGCAGTTTTAGTCATTGCTTGTCCTTGCGCTTTGGGACTGGCTACCCCAACAGCAATTTTAGTCGGTTCTGGCATCGGGGCGGAGCGCGGACTTTTAATTCGCGGTGGTGATGTTTTAGAACGGGTGCATCAATTAGATACGGTGGTTTTTGACAAGACTGGCACTCTGACAACCGGAAATCTCACACTCACAGATTATTTGCCGATTTTCCAGAATTCGGAGTTGGATTTGAACTTAGATATTAATGGTGGAAACAGGCAAGACGCCTGTTCCACAATTGATGGAGTTTTTGGCAGAGTTGACTCAAAACTGCTGCAAATTGCGGCGGCGGTGGAAAGGGGCGCTTGTCATCCCATCGCCGCAGCGATTTTGCTGGAAGCTCAACAGCAAGGTTTGCCGCTGCTAGCTGCTGAGGATTTTTGCACGGAACCGGGCTTCGGGGTTTCTGCTTTGGTGGATGGCCGGCGGGTGTTCGCGGGGAATGCTGAGTGGATGAAGGAGCAGGGGGTCGCAGTGGCGACGGAATTGTCGGGGTCTTGCAAAGGCAAAACGGCGGTTTACGTGGCTTCTGGGGGCGTTTTGCTGGGGGTAATTGGGCTAAAAGATACTCTGAGGCTGGATGCTAAGGCGGCGGTGGAACGTTTGCGGGGCATGGGATTGCGGGTGATGATGCTGACGGGGGATACGGCGTCTGCGGCGGCGACGACGGCGCAGCAGCTAGATTTGGCGGCGGCTGATGTTTTGGCCGGGGTGCGGCCGGAGGGGAAGGCGAGGGCGATCGCGACTTTGCAAGCCCAAGGCTGTAAAGTGGCTGTGGTGGGTGATGGTATCAATGACGCGCCGGCTTTGGCTCAAGCTGATGTCGGTATCGGTTTGCACTGCGGCACGGATGTCGCAGTTGAGACTGCTCAAATTGTGCTGATGCGAAATGCTTTGATGGATGTTGTTGAGTCGATCGAGCTGGGGCGCGCTACTTTTAATAAGATTCGCCAAAATTTATTTTGGGCTTTTGCTTACAATACTCTGGGAATTCCGGTGGCAGCGGGTATCTTGCTGCCTGCAACCGGAATTCTACTCAGTCCTGCAGCGGCCGGAGCATTTATGGCGTTTAGTTCTGTTAGCGTGGTTACAAATTCTTTGCTGCTGCGACGCGGATTTCGAGCTTAAATTTAGGGATTGCATATAAAAATCGGAGGCCATCGGTCATTAGCTAGAAACTAATGACTAATGACCTCATCCCAAGACGGATACAAGCCCCCACACCAGGAGTCGAGATCAAAGAAGTTTTGACGTTAGTTCGAGGCCCCAGATTCATCTGTGGAGTCAATCTAAAATCTCAAATGTAAAATCGACTGACTGATGGCTACAGTGCCATACTTTCCAAGAGTCGCCAATTATTGTTGTTCATAACGGAACGACTCACTAGCTCGAACATTTGACGGCAGTGGTTGTTGGTTTGCAGGGGCAGTTCTTCGTTTTTAATCACGAAGTTCATGCGAACCTCTGAGTCGCTGGCCGTGTTTTTCTCAATTAGGACTTCTGCGGTGACAAGTTTGGCAAGCGAAACTTGACCTGGGAGCTCGCGAGCCATGACTGAATCTCCTGTATTGTAGATAATATCAAGATTGCATGACTCTAAAATTTCAATCAGGGATTGACGGAGACGGTCGATCGGAACGGCAACGATAAAAAAACCAGTATAGCGAGCCATAGACAACTCCAGCCGTGAGGCATTTAGACTTTATTATCATACCGAACCTAGAACCGATGCACAGAACAATATAGATTTATTTTATGGAGATGGGAAGTTAGGGCAATGAAGGGCAAACTTATCGTGTTTGAGGGGGTTGAAGGTGCGGGTAAAACTACGCAAATGCAGCGCTTGATACAGTTCATGCAAGCAAGTTGCTTTCTGAGAGTCCGCTTGGTGGCTACTCGCGAACCGGGGGGGACTGAGCTGGGAAGGGGACTGCGACATTTGTTGCTGAAACAAGATGGGGGCGAATCTGTATCCGATCGAGCAGAATTACTCATGTATGCTGCCGATCGCGCTCAACACGTCGAAACTTTTCTTAAACCCGAGTTATCGAAGGGAACGATTGTTTTATGCGATCGCTTTACTGACTCTACGATTGCTTATCAGGGCTACGGCCGCGGTCTTAAGTTAAATTTAATTAAGCAGTTGAATGACATTGCCACCGGCGGCTTGGAAAGCGATCTGACTTTGTGGCTGGATATTAATGTGGAGGCGGGTTTGGCGAGGGTAAGGGCTCGGGGAGGGTGCGATCGGATCGAGCAAGCAGATTTGAAGTTTCACCACCAGGTGCAGCAAGGTTTTGCGGAGTTAGCCCAGGAAAATAAATCTCGAATTGTCCGGATAAATGCCGATCGCCCTGAATATGAAGTCGCTCAGGAAATTCAAACTATTGTAACTCGCAGGTTAGAAGCTTGGGGATATTTAAATAATACCAATTCTGAAAAGTAAGCTTACATAGATAGCCAAAAACCGGGTTTTTTACGAAATATTTCCTAAAAATTCTCAAGTTCGAGGAAAAACCCGGTTTCTTCGTTGTAACTAACTCACCATAGGGTAGCGCTCAGGGCAAAATTCTTGAATAGGTAGTCATTACATTCAGCGCCCCTGACCCACCCTACAATAACTTCCTTCTGTCAACTGAATACTGTCAACTGTCAACCCTTCGACTGCGCTCTTCGGGCAAGCTGTCAACTGTCAACTGTCAACTGTCAACTATCACATGAATTATTTCACATCACTAATCGGACAAGAGCGACCAGTAGAATTGCTAACACAAGCAGTCGAGCGAAACCGAATTGCTCCTGGCTATTTATTTGTCGGCTCTAACGGCATCGGCAAAAGTTTAGCTGCTCAGTGTTTCATCGAGCTTTTATTCTCAGCCAATCTTCCCGAAACCCGACTCATAGCCTCTGTGCAAAATCGCGTGCAGCAGCGCAATCATCCAGACTTACTTTGGGTAGAACCAACTTATATGAACCAAGGAAAACGGCTTTCGCCCAAGGAAGCAGAGGAAGCCGGTTTAAAGCGGAAAGCACCACCACAAATTCGTTTAGAACAAGTTCGAGAAATCGGTGATTTTCTCAGCCGACCGCCGCTAGAAGCTGCGCATTCAGTGGTAGTTTTGGAACAAGCAGAAACAATGGGTGAGGGAGCCGCTAACGGCTTGTTGAAGACATTGGAAGAACCAGGAAAAGCAGCGCTAATCTTAATTGCTCCGACTGTGGAAGCTTTGCTGCCCACTTTAATTTCTCGTTGCCAAAAAATCCAGTTTTCTCGGCTGAATCCCGAAGCAATGGCACAAGTTTTGCAGCAAGCCGGATTCGCGGAGATTTTGGAGCATTCCGAGGTACTGGGGATGGCTCAAGGCAGTCCTGGGGAGGCAATTGCTATTTGGCAGCAACTGCAATCCATACCCGATGATTTGCTGCAAAAGGTGAAGCAGTTGCCTCAAAATCTGCGGTCTGCTTTGGAATTGGCCAAGGAAATTGATAAAACTTTAGATACTGAATCTCAGTTGTGGTTAATCGATTATTTACAGCACTGTTACTGGCAGCAATTTTTGGCAGGGGGAATTAGTCGATCGCCCTTAGAGCCCTTGGAAAAAGCACGACAATATTTGCTAAACTACGTACAGCCACGATTAGTTTGGGAATGCACACTGATGGGGATATGTCAAGCATAACCTAGTGCCAAGTTTTCTCCCAATACCATGAGTAACATAATGGAAAAAGCCACATTTGCCGCCGGTTGTTTTTGGGGAGTTGAACACAAGTTTCGCGCCGTTGCGGGTGTCGTCTCGACTGCGGCGGGCTATACAGGAGGTCACTGGCCGAACCCGTGCTACCTGGATGTTTGCGCCAGAGTCACTGGTCACGCTGAATCTGTGCTGATAGAGTACGATCGATCGCAGGTGAGTTACGAAGCACTGCTAGATGTATTCTGGAACTGTCACGATCCTACCCAAATCAATCACCAAGGCCCCGACAGAGGCGAACAGTACAGGTCTGTGATTTTTTATCACAATTGGGAACAAGAAAAAGCCGCTCGTCTCTCCAAACAAAAATTGCAAATTTCCGGTAAATACGACAAAGATATTGCCACCGAAATCAAACCTGCTGGTGAATTTTATATGGCAGAGGATTACCACCAACAATATCTTGAGAAGAAGCGGATTTCGTCAAAAGTTATTAGTTAAAAAGTAGGTAAAGGCGACCAAAAATAAAAAATATTAGGGGCTGGTAAGGCAATGATCTATACTAGCTGCTAGTTTATTATTAATGCAAAGGTCCGCCTCCCCCACGCCATGTTTATTTCCACCTACTTAGTAATAAATCATTAGTCATGAGATAGTGTTTGGTAGGGGCAATCCCCCCGTGGTATGCCAATTCGATGGGGATGCGACACAAGTCTCATACGGAATCCGGTTGACAAAGGTCTACAACAAATCATCAATAAGTCAACCAATGATAATTGGTCAAAGCCTTAATT